>CALZIH010000161.1 GCA_945787305.1 uncultured Desulfobulbaceae bacterium
CAACTGCGACACAGGTGAACGCTTACGGATTCAGGTGAAAGGCATGCCAGTACGAACGGAACCAACCTGTGTACTTCTCTCCAGCTTCATTCCATGATATAGAACAAGAATAAACACTTCCAGTGGTTGATAGCATTGAGGTCGGATATGTCTCAATGATCGATTGTAAGGCGAAAGGAGTTGGCAGGTTATTGTGGAATGCCAATACATAACACGATGTTCTTCTAACGAGGGTGATATGGACTCGATTTTTTCAGATGCCCAGAAACGGCTCACGGAGGTTTTTAAGTATTTTGAACTGACCGACGATGTTCGCGTGAAATTAAAGCATCCTAAGTTGTCTCTCAGTGTCAGTATCCCCGTGCGGATGGATGATGGCAGTCTGAAAGTGTTTAAAGGGTACCGTGTACAGTTTGATGATACCCGAGGTCCGACAAAAGGTGGAATCCGTTATCACCCTGACGTGACGCTTGATGAAGTGACTTCCCTGAGCTTTTGGATGACAATCAAATGCGCAGTCATGAATTTACCGTTTGGAGGTGCAAAAGGCGGTGTAGTTGTACATCCTAAAGAGTTGTCCCGCCTGGAACTCGAGCGTTTATCACGTAATTACATACGAGAGATAGCAGATATTATCGGTCCGATGCGAGATATTCCGGCTCCGGATGTGTATACCAATGCAACCATAATGGGGTGGATGGCGGATGAGTATTCACAGATCAAACGTCAGCAATTACCAGGGGTGATTACCGGCAAACCCGTACATCTCAACGGCTCGCTTGGGCGGGTGGCGGCTACCGGCCGCGGCGCCCTCTACGTTTTACAGGAATGGGTGCAGCGAATAAAAAAAGAACCGAAAAATATGACCTTGGCTGTTCAGGGCTTTGGAAATGCAGGATATCATTTTGCACGATTAGCCCATGACGAAGGGTTCAACATCGTCGCCGTTGCCGATTCCAGGGGAGCAATATTTTCCGAACAGGGCCTGGAACCGGATAAGGTTATGGAGCATAAGCAGCAGCATAAGGATTTAAAAACCATGATGTATTGCGACGGCTCTGTTTGTGATCTGCAGCGTTACAAGAAGATAAGCAGTGAGGAAATGCTCAAGCTTGATGTTGATGTGCTTGTGCTGGCAGCCCTGGAGAATCAAATCCATGAAGATAATGCCGACGATCTGCAGGCAAAACTGATTCTTGAAATAGCCAATGGCCCGGTGACATTTAATGCAGAAGCAATACTTGATAAAAAGGGTGTTTTTGTGCTCCCTGATGTTCTTGTCAATGCCGGCGGGGTGACGGTAAGCCATTTTGAGTGGGTTCAGAACAGGGTCGGCTTGTACTGGGAAGAGGAGACTGTCAATAAACGGCTTAAAGAGAAAATGAGTAAAGAGGCAAATGCTCTTTTTGATATAGCGGAAGAGAAAAAGATCAGTCTGCGAACAGCAGCCTATCTGCAGGGAGTCAAACGTATTGCCGGGGCTATCGGTGAGAAAGGCACCCGTGAATATTTCCAGAATGAATAAAAACGGCAAGGGTGAGGCTGATTGCCACCAAAGCTTAGCTTACCTTGCTCTGTGAGGGGACTGATTTTATTTTTCTACCCCGGGGACAGAATAATTTGCACCACAGATATTCATTGAACGAGTTACTACCATTCAATACAAATAGAAAAATTCAATCTGTCTCCCGGAGTAGTGAAAAAATTCAGTCCCCTTTTTGATGATTCACATGTATTTATACTCATAGCTAAGCTTTGGTGGTAATCACTAAGATCAAAAGACAAACCCTGATGAGGCATGGGGCCGTTAAGCCCTGCCCGTTGTTGCTTGGCGGCTCCCGTATGCATGGCGATTGCGATCAACGAGACAGGGTCGGCGGTATTATTAGCTTTATTGATGATCATGGTTACATTATTCACATGGGATATACCCTGCAAAGAGGACTCCAGTACGGGAGCGTAACACATCCCCATGGGTATATCTTATGACAGGTGCAATGCTCAGATTGTCGGGCTCAGAAAAAGCCTCGCCTTTGACGACGGAAAGTGTATGACGCATTCTATTCCTGAACAGTGCAAACGGCGTTTTGGGCTTTTAACGGGTCCATCCAGATTGACATTTGTTCCTTGATTGCCAGACTGAACATGATCAACGGAGGGAGGTTGCGATGACAGATACAGTCAGTGTGAAAAATATTGGGTTACGGGGCGTCACGGTTGCCGATACCAAGGTGAGCTTTATCGACGGTAAGGAGGGTGTACTCGTTTATCGGGGGTACCGCATTGAGGACCTGGCCAGAAACTCTACCTTTCCAGAGGTAGCATATCTGTTACTGTATGATGTACTGCCTAACAGTAAGCAATTGACTGACTTTAGTAAGCAGTTGCAGGATGCGGCGAGTATCCCCACCTATGTTTATGAATCATTAAAGCTGCTCCCTGGTGATGCCGCACCCATGGATGTACTGCAGGCCGGGGTTCCGCTGTTGGCTATGACTGATCCTGAGCTTACAGATGACAGCAAAGAGGCCAATCTAAGAAAGGCTGTACGACTCATTGCCCGCCTTCCAATGCTCGTTGCCGCCTGGCATCGTATCAGGCAGGGGCTTGACCCCTTACCTGCAGATACTTCCCTCTCCCATGCTGCAAACTTTCTTTGGCAGTTGCAAGGTGTGAAACCATCTGCAGAGATGGCCCGCATACTTGATACCTGTCTGGTTCTTCATGCAGACCACACTTTTAATACTTCAACGTTTTCATGTCGCGAGGTTGTTTCGACCAGGGCACATATCTACGCCGGCGTTACCGCCGGCCTAGGCGCCCTATCGGGCAGCCTGCATGGCGGAGCCAACGCACAGGTCATGAACATGCTTTCCTCCTTAAGAGAGGAACAGGACGTTACCGGTTGGGTCCAAAAACAACTGGCAAATGGTGAGCGGATTATGGGCATGGGCCATGCCGTGTATACAACCATGGATCCCCGAGCGAAGTTTTTAAAAGAGATGGCCTTGGTCTTGGGCAAAGAAACCGGTGAAGAGAAATTGGTAGATCTTTCCATGCAAGTTGAACAAGCCGCTTTGGCTGAATTTGAGAAACGCGGCAAGACTGAAATAAAGCCAAATGTCGATTTTTACAGTGCTTCTGTCTATCATCTGCTGGGAATTCCTGCGGACATAATGACTCCTGTTTTTGCCATTTCACGAATAGCCGGGTGGACAGCTCATATCATTGAAGAAAAGACCGGTGAGGCCCAGGAAAAACCAGCCCTGTATAGGCCCAAGGCTGAATATGTAGGCCAATATTGCGGCTTGATGGGGTGTGAGTTTATCCCGCAGGAAAAAAGATCATAAGGCACCCATAAGAGTGAGTTGTCGTTTGGCCGTAGTTTCATGCTTTATGCGTATACAAAGGGAAAACTGTATGAAAATACATAGTATACTTGTTATGGCAATTGTCTTTATGGCTACTGCTGCCCAAGCCGATACAACGTATAGGCGGCCGTTTCCATTTGACCAGCATGGCTGTATCAGGCATCTCAAGGCGATCGCCAAAGCGGTAAAAGATGCCGGAGGCGAGGTGAAGAAAAATGATGGCAGTGACAGGTCGTACAGGATGACCTTAGACGGCATAACAACGATTTATACCTGTACAAGGCATGAATTGCTGGAGACGGAAATTTAACGTTATCATTCTGATTGCAAATACATGTTCATAACCCCAGGTTTAAAACAACTTTCTCGCCGTGCCTTTAGCCGATCTTCCAGGCAATAGTCTGGCTCACTCATCAACAAGAGTTGAAAGACGACTTATCGCCTATCCCCTTGCGGCTGTTGGTTTTTTTAGATGTTCATTGCTTGGGTTTAACTAGTGTCGGCATGAAAAGGATCCAAGGGGAGTATTCAGTCCATTGTGCATTCAAGGTTACATTTGCCGCCCACATGGTGGAGGTATTTCCCACAAGATAGTCAGTGCCGGACCCATCCGATGCCGTATTCCATCCGACAAATGTGGAACCGGTGAGGGTAAGGTTGCCGGTGTTTCCTTTAACCGTAATTGTTTCGCCTTGGAGGTAGGTGGCTGAATCTGTGGGTGGTTTACCGCCGGTATTACCATTGCCTTCATAGGTGACAGTATAGTGTGAGGTCTTAGGGAAAACATTATCTGCAAATTGGCCGATCACATTACCGTGGGGATTATATTGACAGACCCATGCATTCGGCCAGCCGGTATTGCAGCCGGTTGTTATGCCGCAGCCGACCTCGGTGGTGTTTTTCCATACGACCTGGGTAAAATGCCCTGCTGCGGGATTCCAGCCCGGGTTGTCATAATCATAGAGCGGCTCTTCATCATACCAGAGTGTGACCACCTGAGCCGGATCCATAACGTAACTGGCCCAGGCGATATTTTCACCATATCCGGAGCCTGAATGGCCAGATGGGCAGGTGTCGGCCCAGGCCTGGGCACTTGCAGCCAGGGTGTCAGACCAGGTAAGCGGCGAGACACCGTGCGTGCTGCGATAAGCATTTTGGGCGTCCAACCATTGTTGAGCTTCAGCAGAAGTAGCACAAAAAACGCTTTGGACACCAATAAGTGGTAAAAGTAAAACAGCTAGGGATAATAAGTAAACTTTTAGCCATGTTTGTGAATTTTCCTGCATGGTGCTCTCCATCATTGAAGAACAGTTTGCATACATCAATCTATTTGGCGCCATGCTCGGCTTTTTCATCGGCCTGGTCAACCTGCTTATTCTGGAGATTTGCTGACAAAAACGGAACTGAGGGTGTTTGAGTTTCTGAGACACGCTAGGGAATTATTTCAAAACTGTTGTTCGATCGTTCAATGAACTCCTGCAATTCTTTTTGCTGTTTTTCATTGAGGGTGGTTACATCATCCCAGACCAGTCGACTCATTAATTCCATATATAAAATCTCAAGTGCAATGGCATCCCCTGCTAACCGTCCCCAGGATTTGTTCAGAGTAACCCAGCCCTTTCCTGTACGGTGGAGAAAAATTCCTGTTGAATATCTGGTGCCGAACAAATACTCCTCGCCAGATTGCATCACGCCGTCTTGTTTTGAATAGTCCGGGCTCAATAAAGACCATCTATCTTCAAGAATAAAATGGACTTTAACCTTCAGAAATCGACCTTCCTTCTTATTAGCGAACAGGTAGTGGTCAATTTTCATCTTTCTTGAACCGATTACGCCAGTATCAGATTCCGGTTTCTTCCTTTCCCGCTCATGAGCGACAAACTGAAGGTCATCACTCACCTTAATCTTTACTTTCGGATATTTTTCAGAATAAAACGTATTCCCTTCAACCCTTCGTTCAATGGGAACCTCAAATGAGGCACAGCCATGCATTAAGAAAAAAAGAAGGAGGAACGTAACCAATTGGTATCTCTTTATCAATGTCTCTCTCTTGTTGGCAAGTATTCGAAAATTATAGACTATTCGTGATTCCCGGTTTTCAGGAGATATCTTGACTTTCATGTTTTTGCTAACAAGAGTCAAAGGACGACTTGCCCCCTTTCTTGAAAGTGTTTTTGTGTGTTTATAATTTCAGTTTGCCGCGCAGGGCATTTTTCCACGACATCTTCGAGGACAGCATTAACTGTTTTATTCTGATTGGGGCCAATTTCATTAATATCAAGCCAAGGACTTGATAAAAATGCTAGGTAGTCATCAAGTAATGAACCACATATAGCTTCAGGTTGATTTTTAAATATGTTAAAACCAACGAGATAATTAAGCCTACCAATCATAGAGCTTGTTATCGCACCAGACTTTCTGTCCACCTCAGGATCTCTCCTGAAATAGTTTTTATATTTTTGATACGAAACTAATGCCTTTTGATAAAGGCTATGATCATCCCAGTAATTATCTATTTGTTGTTCTTCTGTTTCTCCTGGATAAGTGTATGAAACTTTATAGAAGGGAAACACAAATAATCCAAAAGCTGCACTATACTCCTTTCCACCAAAGTCAACCCCCCTAACCCCTTCATCCATAACAGCATGAAAGTACTTATAGGCTTGAACTCTCATTGGCAGTGATGCCGTACTGGACAGTTCCTTTTTTATAAGGCTCCTATCTCGTCGACCACTTTTCACAAGTCCGTATTTGTTTAGATGGATAAGGCTCCACCAAACTCCTTCTTCTGCTAGATTGTCACTTACGACGTAATTTTTACCTTTATTACACAGGTGGTCTTGAAGAGCGTGTAAAGGCTTAAATAATACAGAATCGTAGTCAATGAATAAGAAATCATGTACAAGCATCTCCCCCATGTTGATGAGCATGGCATGGGAAAAATAATCTGTTGCCTTGGGGTTCACTGACTTTTCTGCATGGATTACTTCTTTAAACCCTGTGTAAAACTGAAAGTATAGAGCTATCAGCAAGATGGGCAATACGATTAACGACCTAATAACTATTTTTTGCTTATTCATTTACGATAGTGCCAAGGTGGATATGGTATCAGCTTGGGGGCAGGTCTGCTAATGTCTCTTTTCGGCTGTGAATCAAGCAACGACTTGACACGGTCGTTTTTTCAGTCGAACCACTGGCATTATTCATCGACTAACTCCCCGGATGGGGAGACGATAAATCCGTCAGTCAGCGGCATGAAAGCTCGTATGCCGCCATCGTCAATCGACCCCATGACGCGGAGATCGCCATCAGGCTTGTCTTCCCACATAGCTTGAATTTCGATCTGATAGGTAACACCTGAGTTTGCAGTTATTTTTCGTGCTGATGTTTCTGG
>CALZIH010000162.1 GCA_945787305.1 uncultured Desulfobulbaceae bacterium
CTACCCATTGAATCAGGTACGGCAATTGTTGGATATATCCATCTGGTTGACGATCAGCGTGACATCACAAATATTATCAAAGATCACATTCAATTGCCTCTACTGATCGTTGGGGGGTTGTTTTTCCCCGCCTTTATTGTGGCCATGCTGCTGTCTCGTATGCTGGCCGGTCCATTACAACGACTTTCGGAGTTGGCTGCTGATGTGGCTTCCAGTCATGATTTCAGTCGCAGGGTGGAGCAACAGAGCAGTGATGAAGTCGGGCAACTGGTCGGCAGCTTCAATCATATGCTGAACCAGCTGGAGCTGCGGGAAGACGAGCTGTGTAAATATAGGCTATCACTAGAAAAGTTAGTGCAAGAGCGTACTGCCCGTTTGAAGGAGGAGAAAGAGCGAGCCGAACTTGCCAATCGCGCAAAATCTCAATTTCTTGCCTCCATGAGCCATGAGATTCGAACCCCCATGAATGGAATTCTGGGAATGGCCGACCTTCTTGCCAAGACCAACCTGAATTCCAGACAGCAGGAGTTTCTAACCACCATTCGGGATTCCGGTGAAAGTCTGTTGGTATTGATCAATGACATTCTTGATCTTTCCAAAGTTGAGTCAGGAAAAATAGAATTGGAACAGGCAAGTTTTGAACCTGGCAACTTAGTGGAACAGACATTGGTGATGTTCGCTGAGATGGCGATCAAGAAAGACATCGAACTTGTTTCGGTCATTGACCCGGCACTACCCAGGGAACTCATTGGCGATATGCTGCGTATCCGTCAGGTCCTGACAAATCTTGTTGGAAACGCCGTTAAGTTTACCGATCATGGCCAGATCGTCGTTAGCTGTTCTGCGGACCTGCTTGGGGATAGCTGTCACCTGCAGCTATCGGTCAAGGATACCGGTATCGGTATCCGTGAGGAAGCGTTGAAAACGATCTTTGATTCATTCACTCAGGCCGATGGTTCTACCACCAGGAGATACGGGGGTACCGGCCTGGGATTGTCTATTTCTCGTCAACTGATGGAGATAATGGGTGGGACGCTGCACGTTACAAGCAGTCCCGGAAAAGGGTCGACCTTTACCATCCATCTTGAAACACAGATAGCAGATCCACAGCCTCTGTTTTCTCCTGGCTCGTTACAGGGAATTCGTATTCTCCTTATCGGCGAGAACACTGTGAGCGGATTTGCTACTGCACGCCTGTTCGGCAATTGGGGAGCTGATGTCTTGAGTCTGAAGAATTGCTCCGAAGCGCTTGAACACTTATCCGCACAGGAAAAGAATCAAGAGGTTCACTTGATTCTTATTGATCACAAGGTGCCCGGAGTAAGTGGTGTTGAAGAGGTTACGCTGTTGCGAAAGCAACATGAAGGTCAGCTGCCGCCACTGGTACTGTTGACCTGTGTCATGCAGTGCGGTGATTTGGACTGTTATGCACTCTTTGATGAGGTTGTCTTTAAGCCGGTCCGGCGAAAAAAACTTCATGACACGATCCTGTTTGTCCTTGGACGAAAAAGTAAAGAGTGTTCAGAACCCGAGATTCGTAACCATGAAACCCTGCGCCGTTCTCTTCAGGAGAATCCACCGCGCCTGCTCATTGCCGAAGACAGTCAGGTGAATCGTGATGTTCTGCTGGGAATGCTTGAAGATCTTTCGCTGCGTCCTGATATTGCTGAAAACGGGGTTGAGGCGCTTGATCTCTATCGGAAAAATGAATACGATTTTATCTTTATGGACTGCCAGATGCCCATGCTGGACGGCTATGAGGTCACCCGTCGGATTCGCGCTCTTGAATCAGGTTCTGAAAAGAGGGTTCCCATCGTTGCCTTAACGGCCAACGCTTTGGTCGGTGACCGTCAAAAGGCCTTTGACGCAGGTATGGACGATTACCTGGCAAAACCATTTCGTCAGGAAGAGCTAGTCGGTATGATTTATTCCTGGACTTTTGGCGAGCGCAAAGAACAGGCTGAAATTCATTCCATTGACAAACCTGTTGAGCCACGAAGACCGAATGATATCCCTTCCATCGATATATCGGTGTTGCAAAGCTATAAGGATATCAGTGGAGGCAAGGGAAATAATTTACTTGATATTGTCGTTACCGGGTTTCTTAAGAGCGCTGACACCTATATTCGCGACCTGAATCATGCTCTTGACAACGAAGACAGGAAGAAAATCGCTTCAATTGTCCATAAATTTAAATCCGCAGCCGGCCAGACCGGAGCAATTCGTATGATGAACCAGCTTGTTGAGATTGAGCAATTGATCGAGCAATCGGCTCCTGTACAGCAAGTAGAGGAAATCATGCGCGACATTGAAGTTGAATTTCGATTAGTATCCAACAGAATGCTCGTCATCCTGCACGAGCTCTGACCACGAATCCACACCTTGAGTTCCCATCAGCAGTGTAAAAGTTATTTGCATTTCCATGCGCTGTTATGCTAGATTGCACAATTTTCGCCGTTTGCTGAAAAGGCGATGCCGCCATTATTTTACATAGAGACAAGATGGTTTTGCAACTTCACTTTGTCAGGCATGCAGAAACTGTAGCCCCGCCCGGATCACTGGTCGGGGCCACTGATGCAGCGTTATCTACAAAGGGAAAGGTCCAGGCAAAACAACTTGCCGGGCAACTGCCGACAGGAGTTCCCTGCCTGTGCAGTCCTTTGTTAAGAGCACGACAAACCCTGGAGCAACTGCAGGATTGTGGTGTAGCCCAAAAGGTCAGTTTTGATGAACGATTACGGGAAATCGATTTTGGCGACTATGAGCTGAAAACTTTTGCTGAAATCGTAGCTGCAGGTGGAGATATCGATGCCTGGATGGAATACAGCCATTTTACATTTCCCCATGGAGAGTCTGTGGCCTGTTTTGTTGAGCGTTTGCAGGCATTGCTCGCCGAATGGCGGTTATATCAAGAAGAGCAGTTAATAGTTCTGACCCACGGCGGTGTCATTCGTACAATGATCTGTCTTGCCCTTGGGCTGGATATTAAAAGCTATCTTCTGTTCAACGTGAAGTATGCCTCGTGGAGTACTGTTGAACTGTACTCTCAGGGTGGTGTATTAACCGCACTCAACAGATAAGCAAACGTATGCCTTCTGTGATTCTCATTACCGGTGGATGTAGATCCGGCAAGTCGGATTTTGCGCAACAATTGGCCGAAGAAATACCTGGCAACCGGCTTTTCATTGCGACTTGCCCATGTACCGATAAGGAGATGGAGATGCGAATCTATAGGCATCAGCAGGCTCGTGAAAACAAAGGGTGGAAGACTGTTGAAGAACCCTATGCACCGGCTGACCTTATTGCCACCGTTGCGGCCGGGACAACAATCCTTCTTGATTGCCTGACCCTATGGATCAGTAATTTACTGTATGCCGCGGAAAAGAGCGGCGAGAAACTGACGGAAGAACGAATGGCTCGGCTTTCCCATGAGCTGGTAACCGCTGCCGGTCGGCATGATGGCTGTGTGCTGCTTGTAACCAACGAGGTCGGATTGGGCATTGTCCCGGAAAATCCTTTGGCCAGAACGTACCGTGACCTTGTTGGCCGTTGTAATCAACGCATTGCTGCCGGCGCTGATCAGGTCTATCTGGTGAGCTGCGGCCTGCCATTACAACTGAAAGGATAACAGAAGAATGAATACAGGAAATTCAGTCTCGTTTCTTGAAGCGACGTATCGGAAAATTTACCCTCAGGATTCCCTATCCAGGGACCAGGCTAAGGCTCGTTTAGAGCAACTGACCATGCCGCACTGGGCATTAGGTGATCTGATGGATCTTGCCGTCGATCTAGCCGGAATGACAAGTTCTATTGAACCACCGGTATCTCGGAAAGCTGTGGTCGTCATGGTCGGTGATCATGGCGTGACCGCAGAAGGGGTATCAAAATTCCCCTCTGAAGTGACAGCACAGATGGTATACAATTTTGTCGCCGGAGGTGCTGGTATCAATGCCTTGGCCAGGCAGGCAGGAGCACGGGTGGAAGTCGTCGATATGGGGGCAGCAGCTGATTTCAGTGACCTGGTCAAAGAGAATAAGATTCGTGCAAAAAAAATAGGTACCGGGACAAAAAACATGGCGCTGGGACCGGCCATGACCAGGACCCATGCGGTTATGGCGGTTGAGGCAGGTATAGAGGTAGCAAACGAGCTGGCCTCGGAGGTCGATATCTTTGGGACCGGTGACATGGGAATAGGCAACACCACGCCCAGTACCGCCATTGCTGCAGCACTTACCGAAAAATCGGTTGCCGAACTCACCGGAAGAGGAACCGGACTTGACGATGTGGGCCTGCGAAAAAAAATACAGGTAATTGAAAAAAGCCTCGACGTTAACCGGCCTGATAGTAAGGATGCCATGGACGTACTGGCCAGGGTCGGCGGCTATGAAATCGGTGGCATCGCCGGCTTGATCATTGGCGCTGCGGCTCATCGCAAACCGATAATTGTCGATGGCTTTATCTCCACAGCAGGTGCCCTTATCGCCCAGGGACTCGAACCCTTTACCCGGGATTATATCATTTGCGCCCACCAAAGTGTTGAACAGGGTCACCGGGCAATGCTGGAAAAGCTTGGGCGTAAACCATTGCTTGATCTGAATCTGCGTTTGGGAGAAGGTACAGGGGCCGCGCTGGCTATGAATCTGGTTGAGGCGGCAAAGGCGGTACTGACCGAAGTTGCCACTTTTGAAGATGCCGGGGTTACCGGAACGCCCGTTTAAGTGAAAGTATTGCCCGCACGGCTTGTGGCCGCGATCCGTTTCCTCACTATTTTCCCCATCCCGGGAAAACTGGGTCATGGACAAGCCGACCTTGCCGGTTCAATACCATATTTTCCGATTGTCGGTCTTGTTTTGGGGTGTATTGCCGCCGGCATGGCCTGGGTCGTTTGGTACCTCTTTCCGCCATCTGTGGCGGCTGTCCTGGTTACGGTTGCCCTTCTTGGCTGTTCCGGAGGACTTCATCTTGACGGACTTGCTGATACCGCGGACGGGTTTTTCAGTGCCCGCCCTCGTGAGCAGAAGCTTTTGATCATGCGGGACAGTCATATAGGCGCCATGGGGGTTATTGCCCTGATGATGGTTCTGCTTGTAAAGGTCGCTGCTTTTTCGGGTTTAAGCCGTATCGAGGCCATGCGGGCAGCCGTACTGGCACCGGTGGCCGGTCGCTGTGCAATAGTTGCCTTGATGGCCCTTCTTCCCTATGCCCGAGCTGAAGGTGGTTTGGGGGCTTTGTTCTATACCCGCCGTTCACGTCTGGCCGGCATAATCGCATTCCTGTTTTTCGTGTTGTGCTCCTTGTTTCTTGCAGGCAATTCTTGCTGGATATCGATTATGTTTTTCTTCATTGCTGTAAGTGGTTTTTTTCTCCTCTGTAAAAAAGTCATTGGCGGGGCGACCGGCGATACACTTGGGGCAGTCTGTGAACTCAGTGAGGCCGCTATTCTCATGGCCTTTTCTGTGCAGGCCTGGAGCAGTCGATGAGTGGCCACGGCGGCAATATTGGCAAAATGGCCCGGCAACTTGGATGTCAAGCTTGTGACATCCTCGATTTCAGCGCCAACATCAACCCCCTTGGACCTCCATCGTATCTACGCCGGGTAATCAACCGGCATATCCAGGATCTTGTTCATTACCCGGACCCAGATTGCGCCGCACTTGTTAATGCGATAAGCACAACCTATACCATTGCGCCAAACCAGATTGTTGTCGGCAATGGCACATCGGAACTGCTCTTTCAGCTGCCGCATGTTGTTAAGCCGAAACGGGCAATTGTACCCGGTCCCGCCTACATTGATTATGAACGGGCCTGCAAACAGGCGGGTATACCTGTTCAGCACGTTGTCCTCAATCATGATGACTCGTTCAGCCTCGACTTCCAGGGCCTTGAAAAAATATTGCGTCCTGGAGATCTGCTCATTCTCGGTCAGCCGAACAACCCCACCGGTCGCTTGATTGATCGTCGGCAGCTTGTTGAATTCATAGATCGTCATCGGGATGTCTTTTTCCTTATTGATGAGGCCTTTGCCGGCTTTACCTCTGCATACCAAAGCCTGGCCGGACATGCCGACAATGTGATTGTCCTCTGTTCAATGACAAAGATTTATGCCATCCCGGGCCTGCGTCTAGGTTTTCTCGCAGCATCTCCTGAGCTTTGTAGGCGATTTCGGAAAAGATCTGCGCCTTGGGCCGTCAACACCCTCGCTCAGGTGGTAGGTGCCGCATGCCTTTCTGATGAACACTACACCAGAGAAAGTTGTCAACTGGTTGATCAGCAACGGCAATACCTGATTGATTCAATCAGGAAGCTGCCCGGTCTCCATCCGTATTGGTCTGATGCAAATTTTCTTTTGATCCGTTCAGATAATCGACAATATAGCGGTTCCGAGCTCGCAGAAATTCTGCTGCGCAAATACCGTATTGCCATACGAACCTGCGAAAATTACCATAACCTCGATCATCGATATTTCAGAATCGCGGTCAGGACCAAATCGGAAAACGAGACTCTGGTACAGGCCTTGACGGCAGTATTGGAACCGTCTCCTTCAGTAACCGTTCACAGGTCAGTGAAAAAACCGGCCCTGATGTTGTTGGGTACCGGATCGGATGTTGGAAAAAGTGTGCTGGTTGCTGGTCTTGGCCGGGTCCTTTTGCAAGATGGCGTACGAGTTGCTCCCTTCAAGGCGCAAAATATGTCACTTAATTCCTTTGTGACCCGCGATGGTGGCGAGATGGGGCGGGCTCAGGTCGTGCAGGCCCAGGCCTG
>CALZIH010000163.1 GCA_945787305.1 uncultured Desulfobulbaceae bacterium
TCAACAATGCTGACAATGCGGCTTTCGGCGATGTATCGCGGGCCGTCGTCACGATTCAAAACGACGATTTCTTGCCAGACAGCCCATGGCAAAACAAGTAGTGATCGATACCGATGAATGTATAGGCTGCGAGACCTGTGTTGAACTCTGCCCCGAGATCTTCGCCTTTGACGAAGAAACCGAAAAGGCGTATGTAATCAAACCCGAAGGGGGCGACAAGGACTGTATCGAGGAAGCTATTGGCTCCTGTCCGGCCGCCTGCATTACCAACGATTAATACTATCGGACATCCTGGTGACCAAAATCAGATACAAGGGAACGATCCGACACCTGAAATAGATGGACATTAATACTTTTATACAACAATTCACTCTCCTGGCACCGCCATTTCTGCTGGCGCTTACCTTTCATGAGTTGGCCCATGGTTATGTGGCATGGAACCTGGGCGACCCAACGGCTAAAAACGCGGGTCGATTGACCATGAACCCCCTTAAGCATCTTGACCCGTGGGGGGTCATCGCCTTTATTATCATGAAAATCGGTTGGGCCAAACCGGTACCGGTTAACCCCAACTACTTCAAGAATCCACAAAAAGGCATGTTGCTGGTTGCTTTGGCGGGACCGGGCGCCAATGTGCTGCTGGCCATAGCCAGTGCGATCCTGGCAAAACTCCTCGTGGTCATGCCGATCATCCCGATGTTTATCCTCAAGCCCCTGGTCGGTATGCTGGTAGCAAGCGTCTGGATCAATATTATGCTGGCGGTCTTCAACTGCCTTCCTATTCCGCCGCTCGACGGTTCCAAAGTCTTAATGGGGATACTCCCGCCGCAGACGGCACGCAGTTACGCAAAACTTGAGCCTTTTGGCTTCATCCTTTTGCTGGCGCTCTTTTATACCGGTATAATTTCCAAGGTCATTATGCCGATCATCAGCTTTGCCAACAGCATGCTTTTAGGGTGATCTCCATGTATTCTACTACAGGGGAGCAGGACGTCCCTGCTCCCTGACATGACACACTACAGCGTATCGTTATCGTAGATTGAAATTACAACTTATAAGAAAGCCCGAAAGTCATAACATGGGCACCGGAGTCGGAAATTTCGCCGTTGACGATGCCATTGCTCGCCCTGCGGTCATCCTTATCCACAAACAGGTAGCCAACACCAACTTCCAGCTGATCGGTGGCCAGATAACGCAGTCCCATACCGTATATACAGGAATCGGAATCGGGCAGGTCAAAACCAAGGGTTGATGCCGGAACAGGGGTTTCGTCATAGGCAAAACCGGCCATCAGGATGAATGATTTTTTTGTATCATAGGTCAGGCCGAGACGGTAGGTGTTGCTGTCTTCCCAGCTCTTTTCTTTAGGAAGATCAAAGGCCGCGGTCAAGACCGGATTACCCAACGACACCGGGTAGGTAAAATCAAGATACTCATACTCGGACCAGTAAATTCGCTCATAGTCAAGCTCCACGGTCAACTGGTCAAAAAAGGTGTAGGAACCGCCAAGTGCAAAAATCGCCGGCGCCGGCGCCGACACAGCGCCGGGTCCGCCATACATCCCCGGACCGGCTGAGGTTGCGAGCCTGGCATTTCCTTCAAGATCAAGATCGACATTTGAGCGATAGGTCGCACTGAGGTTCATGGCCTCCACCGGACGAACGCTGATGGCGAGGTTATACCCCCATTCCCAGGTGTCGCCTTCCATATAACGACTGGCACTCACCCCGGGAGCGATCATTCCCCCACTCTGCACCTTGGCATCGGCATACAGGGCTCGCACTCCCCCGGCCAGCGAAACCACATCGTTAAACGTGTAGGAGAGCGAGGTTCCAAGTTCGTACACTTTCAGGTTGAACTCTTCTGCAAAAGTCCGGGGATAGACTTGTGGCCATTCTTTGGACAGTCCGAAGGGATAGGTTAAGGAGAGACCAACCCGAAAATTATGGTAGTCCGGGGAGACGGCAAAAAAGGTCGGTAGCAGAAAGTCCTCTTCCTTCGACTTGCCGTTATACAACGGTGTCCGATTATCGGCATAGGATATGGCTTTGAGTTTAATCCACTCCAGATTTCCTTCAAGATACCCGCGATCTTCCAACCAGCCCATGTTGGCAGGGTTGAAATAGGCGGCATCGGCATGGGTTGTGTAGGCAAGATGTGCTCCTGCTTTGGCAACGGAATCGACCGACTGCTCTGGAATACGGTATCCTGCCCCATGTGCCGTAGCGTTGATGGCCAAGACCGTAACAACAGCCATGATGAATTTCTTTTTCATTTCCTCTCCTTCATGTATTCTTCGCTAAAAAATCAAGCTGATATGAGTATTCAGCCACAGACATCTCGAAAAATCCAGCCCTATTTTATCGGAAGTGGCATGAGGATCCATTCGTTACCAGTAATGACAAGCTGTCTACTGCGGTCTACTTTTATCCCGGCATGGATTCCGTACTATAGAGATAGCGCTTTATCTTGTGGGTGGCTGTTTTTATAAAGGGCTCCCTCCGTTCAAGAACCCTCGACAACCTGGAAGCACTTGGCAGGTGCCGATTGACCTCGGTCCGTATCTGTTCCAACCGAGAGGTGAGGTAAACGTAGCGCTGTTGCCTGCTTTGTCCTTTGGTTTTCTCATCAACATGTTCATAGTCAGGATAAACCCATGCTTCAAGCAGTCCCCTGTTCTCCAATACCATTGACTCTACAACAAGGGGGTATCTGTTGAGTTTATGCTCTATTGCTTCGGGGTAGACATTCTCTCCGTTGGCCAGCACAATAACCGATTTGGAACGCCCACGAACATGCAGGTTTCCCACCTCGTCGAAAAGCCCCAGGTCGCCGGTCTTCAGCCAACCGTCATCGGTAAAGGCTTCCTCAGTGGCATCGGGATCATTCCAATAGCCCTGCATGACATTTGGACCCTGCACCTGGATCTCGCCAATGCCCGTCTGAGGAAAGGGGTTGGCAATCCTTATTTTTACCCGAGGGATAGGTTTGCCGGTGGAACCAAGACAGATAGAGGTATCCCCTTTCGGCCCCCCGGCAATCAACGGAGCCGACTCCGTCATGCCGTAACCGATGCAATAAGGAAATCCAGCCTCAAGTAAAAACGCCTCTACCTCGGGATTAAGTGCCGCTCCTCCAATCCCCATAACTTCCAAACGACCACCGAAAAAATCGGCCAGTTTTTTGCCTATCTTACGATAGGTAAGACGGCGACCAAGCCCAAACCGACAGAGCAACGACAACACGATATTGTTCTCAATGGCCGGTAACACCCTCTTTTTGTAAATTTTTTCCATAACCAACGGCACCACCAACATGCCATGCGGACGTTCTACAGCACATATTTTTTGTAGAAGCGCCGGAGTCGGGGCCTTACCTGCATAGACTATTCGACAACCCTTGATCAAAGGCATCAAAAAGCCGACGGTAAACTCATAGGTATGGGCAATTGGCAGAACGGACAAAAAAACAGCCCCCGGTTCAAGAACAATAATATCGGAAGTTGAATAGGCATTCGCGCACAAGTTGCCATGACTGAGCATAACGGCTTTGGAAAATCCTGAGGTGCCTGATGTATAGAGAATAGAGGCCAAATCATGACTCTGCACCTGCGGAAACTGTAGAATATTCTTATCAAGATCGTTTGCAAAACGATTGCGAGCTTCCGCCAGATAGCCTGAAAAGGGTTGAACCTGTAGTTGGTCGGTATCTTCTGTGTAGTCATCCAGGGAGACTATGGTTTGTAAATCCTTTTTTCTGTCATAAATCTTTTCAGCCTGACGCTGGGTGATAAAAATGGCGCTACACTCCATCTCTAAAATAATATGCTGGACGTCAGCTTCGGGCATGTCGGGGAGGATGGGCACGGCGACAGCACCAAGACGCACAATCGCCAGATAGGCAGTCACCCAATTATCTGAGTTCTCACCCAACAATGCCACTCTGTCTCCATGACTGACACCATTATCTTGAAGAAGTGCTGCCAGTAGCAAGATTCGATGGTGAAAATCAGTATAGGTCAAAGGCTTTTGCATGGCCATGCCTACAGCAGCTCGATTGGCATACCGGTCGCAGCTCTCATCAATCAACTGATTCAGGGTTCCGGCTTTTTTCTCTACCACCGGCGGGGGGGTCTCGTTCATACAGTCATTTCTTTCTTTTCAACCAGGTTCACCAAGAAAAATATCCCGATTAGCATTACGCTCTGAAAATATACCGATTCAACGGTTAAAGTCAATTTTAATGGATGCATCGAACAATGAGATGCTCCCTTGACGATGCTCCTATAGGAAAACATCGCAGAGAGTTCAGGCTGGGAATAGTCCGCTCCACTTCATTTGATAACCCGATATCAATGTTTTATGGTAAATTTCTGACATAAACGCAGCAAAGACCTTGACAATAAAAAATCAGCACTTTACAAAGGATAGCAGGGGGCAACAATATTTACTGTAGATTCCACCGGATACCCATGAAACATTCTTTTTTTACACCTAGTCTCTTTACCCTGATCACGGCTCTGCTGATGTGCTGTGCCATACCTGCTCATACAGCTCAAATACCGGTACTCGACAATCAGGTCAAAGTGCGGCCGCAGCAAGCCCTCACCCCTTCCGTAGGCAGCCCTCACTTGACAGGACTCGTCAGCCTTGGCACTCGGGGCAATATACGGGCGGTGAAAAAACGAGTTGGCAAAACCGACAGGAAGGCAACCAGCCTGTCACAGATCAAGAAAAAAATCAGTTCTAAAAGCGTCATCATCATGGATGCGGAAAGCGGCGACACCATTTTTTCCAAGGCTCCGGACAGTCCTCGCCAACCAGCCTCAACCATCAAGGTACTTACCGGGATGATTGCCATTAAATCCTTAGAAGAAAACGAAACCATCGGTGTCAGTCGGCATGCCTCGCGAATGCCAAGGTCAAAGATATATCTCGACATGAAAAAACAGTACAAAGCCGACGACCTCATCAATGCTGTCCTGCTGGCATCAGCTAATGACGCCAGCGTTGCCCTGGCTGAAAAAATTGCCGGCAGTGAAGAGAATTTTGCACAAATGATGACCCTGCGAGCGAAGCTATGGGGCGCAAAGCAAACAATCTGTCGAACGGCAACGGGCCTGACTGCTAAAGGTCAGCAATCAACGGCCAGGGATCTGGCCACTATTTTCCGCCATGCCATGGAGAACGATGAATTTGCCGGACGCATGCAGAAAACAAAGGTCAAAACCTCTTACGGCAAGACTCTACGCAACCACAACAAGGCGTTGTGGCGGGTTGAGGGGGCAAAAGGAGGAAAAACAGGCTATACCGCTGCAGCCAGACAAACCTATGTGGGTAAATTTACCAGGGAAGAAGGTGCCATTATTGTTGCCATCATGGGTAGCGAAACCATGTGGTTCGATATTAAAAACTTGGTAGAATACGGTTTCCAGAAAAAGAAACAGATTGCCCGGGCCAGATTGGAAAAAACCAGGCTTGCTCAAGCCAACTGAGTACGCCGGGTAAATACATGGCATAGGGTGCCTTGAAAAATGAGGATTTTCGCTTAAGGTAGGCGCAGGCTCCGAGGAATGCGAATACTTTTACCACAGGCAGGATATCCCCAGGATACAATGTTGAGCATAACGCCGAGATCGGACGACAAGACAATTTTTCAAGGTAGCCCATAAAAAAAAGCCTGCAGGAAAAATCCTACAGGCTTTTTTTATATATTGTCGATGTTGTAAAAAGCCTCGTCACCAACAGCGGAAGGGCGCTATAAGCAACTGTAATTCGACGTCATACAAACAGCGATTTGGACTTTTTACGAATTCACCTTCTATTCAATCGCTCAAAGGATCAGGAAACATTTGCCAGCTGTTGCTCCACAAGTGCTAGAATTGCCTCCCGCTTAAAGGGTTTTTCCAGTGTAGCAATATCGCCAAGATATCCAGCCATGGTTAGATACCGTTCTGCCTTGATAGCACCACCACCGGAAATGGCCAAAATTTTCATATCCGGATAATCCCGAACAATTTCCATAATAAATTTCAAGCCGTCTTTTACTGGCATGATCATATCCGTAATGATCAAATCAAAGGCATAGCGGCCAACCAGAGTCAATCCTTCTTCACCGTTTTCAGCAGTATGCACTTCGTATCCTTCATGCGTCAACATCTGAGACAGCATCAACCGGATCTGCTCCTCATCGTCAACAACCAGTATCCGTTTCAATGCTCCCTCCTTGCAATCGAAATCGTTTAGCGCAGCTTATAGCTGTACCGCTGACAGTTACATTTCCCTTACCTTATAATTTGGTTATGAGTAATTCAATATTTTTTTGCCAATCTATTCTTTTTCCCGTCGACAGAACCGTCCAAATCCTCCCGGAATCGTACCGGAAGACCAGAAAGCCCGACCATGCTTAAAATCTACAAACCAATATCCCCCGGGTTTCCGGGTAGCGTCGACAAACACAAACGGCTGCTCTTTTGAAAAACAGGGATGGAGAAATTGTTCTTTGCTCTTTTCCCGCTCCATTAAGGAAAGAGCTTCCGCCATAGACGGGAACCGCCAATCATCAAAACCGGCAAACTTTTCGTCATTTACTTTTTTTAACTCGTTACGCATTGACCGATGGCTCATAATATCAGCTCCGGATCGTTGCCACATAAGCCCCGTCACCCTATCGGTCACGGTCAGGCCATCTCCGTTATCAACAAAATAATTACTGAATGTGCCATCAAGATTGCGCTCTTTGACAAGCGTCACCACCTCTTCTTCGCTCATTTCTGCGGGGGCCGACGGCAGCACAATGAACTGCAGCTCAGGAAGAGAATCGCCTGCGCCGGGTAGTCCACTATCTCCTACCCGCTCTTCCTGGTCTTCTTCAATGGGAATTATTTTTGAGGCATCATCACCCTCAATAATATTCTCCAGCAGCCATTGTTTCAGCTCCGCGTTGATGCCATGGGTCCGTTCAAAGAGGGCGACTTTACCCTGTTCATCGACACATTTACGGACCATATCCGCCGGGGCGAGAATTTCAGCCACCACCCGGGCATGCTTTATACCCCGCTCCATAAGGCAAAGCCGGGGAGTATCTCCCCAGGCATCGATAAAAAAATAATAAATCCGTTCTTTGCCGCTACGGACTCGTTCCCTCCCGCCCCAGGACTCAAAAGTCCCAAAAGTATATTCCGGATTCATCTCCCAATCAATATCCGGCTTATCCTCCAACTTCAAAAGCGTAAACAGCCCCATGCAATCCTCCTGTAATTCATTTTACAAAAATAAGAAATAGAGTACTATTCTCCTATTGCCCGGCTGGCAGATGCTGCTCTTCTTGAAGAACGTCAATTGTATAAAAACAAATAGATTAACTTCTCCTCAAAGGCCTTTTCCAAGCAGAACGACTATGGCCTGTACTATATAATAATACTCATTACCAAGTCAAGCTGAAAATGATTACTTTGCAACCAGGGTCTCCGGAACCTCTCGGAGCCACACTAACCGGAAATGGAGTCAACCTCGCCCTCTTTTCTCGCCATGCAGCAACAGTGACACTGGTAATTGAGGAAAAGAAAAAGGGAAAAACTCTCCATCAGGAATTTGCTCTTGACCCTTTGCTCAACAAGACCGGTGATATCTGGCACGGCTTACTCTGCGGAGCATCCTCATCCTTACGCTATGGGTACCGCCTTGCCGGCCAGCATGATCCGCAAGGCAGCGGTCACTGGTACGATGAGACGCTCATCCTGATTGACCCCTACGCCAAAGAACTGCAAGCCCCCAACTGGGGTGAGGAACGAAGCTGCCTCGGAAGCAAGCCTTGCGGACTGCTCCCGGATCAGGAGTACAACTGGCAGAGTGATCGCCCCTTAAACCATTCTTTAGGGGACACCATTATTTATGAAATGCATGTCCGTGGCTTTACCCGACACCCATCCTCAAAAACACAACACCCCGGTACCTTCAAGGGTGTAACGGAAAAAATCCCTTACCTGCAGGAGCTGGGGATTACGGCAGTCGAATTAATGCCGGTAACCGAGTTTAATGAAAACGAAGTCATTTTCGAAAATCCCGACACCGGAGAGCGCCTCAAAAATTATTGGGGCTACAGTCCGCTTTCCTTTTTTGCTCCCAAAGCGGGATACAGCAGCGACAACAACAACCCGTTGGATGAATTCAGGGACATGGTCAAGGCACTCCACAAGGCAGGCATAGAGGTAATCCTTGATATTGTCTACAACCATACATCTGAAGGCGGAGAAAACGGTCCCACCACAAGTTTTCGAGGTATCGACAACACCATTTACTACCTGCTCGACCCTTGGACACGAGCCTACCTCAACTTTTCCGGCTGCGGCAATACCTGCAATTGCAATCATCCGGTTGTCCGAACCCTGATTATGGATGCCCTGCGCTGGTGGGTTATTCACATGCACGTGGACGGCTTTCGTTTTGACTTGGCTTCCATCCTCGGACGGGATCAGGATGGTAGAGTGTTATCCAATCCGCCTATGGTGGAAATGATCGCCGAAGACCCAATCCTGGCAGACTCCAAAATCATTGCCGAGGCCTGGGATGCCGCCGGGCTCTACCAGGTGGGCAGTTTTTCCGGTCACCACCGCTGGGCCGAATGGAACGGTAGATTCCGAGACGATATCCGTGCATTCATGTGTGGCCACCCTGGACAGGTTCCAGCCTTGGCTACACGTATTGCAGGCAGCTCAGACTTGTATCAGCAAGGGGGCAGGCGTCCCTGCAACTCCATTAATTTCATAACAAGTCATGACGGTTTTACCCTGCAGGACCTGGTCAGTTATAACGCTAAGCATAATCGGATGAACGGGGAGGAAGACCGTGATGGCGACAATCATAATCTGAGCTGGAATTCAGGTGCCGAAGGGGAAACCAATGATCCGAATGTCTCCCACCTGCGAAGTCGTCGAGTGCGCACCATGGCGGTCATCCTTTTCCTTTCCCAGGGCGTTCCCATGATGGTTGCCGGTGATGAATTCGGCCGCAGTCAGGAGGGCAACAACAATGCCTGGTGTCAGGATAACGATATCAGCTGGGTCAACTGGGACTTCTTGAAAC
>CALZIH010000164.1 GCA_945787305.1 uncultured Desulfobulbaceae bacterium
TCTTCCTCTGTAACGCATAAATAATTTGTAAAATAAGTGAATAGGAATTATTAATAAATAAATCGCTATATTATTTATTTATACTGCTGCTAGTCACACTCTATTGTAAAACTATTACTATGTATCTTGCCCGTAGGGTTATAGACGACCACCTGGAATATGTTCTCTGTGAGTCCTATGATAACGGGAGTTGTCTTACTAACCGTGACCTTGTCCGCCTTGGTGCTCACCCCGACCAATTCATATTGTATCCAGGCGGCACCTCTTTTTATATAGACGATCGACTGTTCGACTTGTTGCTGGAAAAGGGCGTTACTGCATCATACGAAGAGGTTGAGAAGTTTTTTCTTCCCTTTCTTGACCCCTATATCCAGGCGAAAATTGCACCGTTTTATGATCGCAGCAACAACCGTAAATGGAAACCGATGTCGGTAAAGGACCGATCTAAGGTCCTAAGAAAAACCCATATCTTTGATCGTAGACGGATGCATTATCTGCGATTTGGTCAAGTCGACCAGCGTCGTCTCGATAAATCAGCGACGCTATTTAAAGATCTGCTTTATAAATCAAGAGATGAGCTGGAACAGTTCATACTCGAACAGGAGCAAGCCCTTACGCCCGGTGAGTATAAACGGTACGTTTTTGCCATATTTGATCTCCAGCGCTTTTTCTCAGAGAGTTTTGCCCGCACCATGCCCCATGCCCTTGATGAAGATAAGACTGACGAACTTTTTATCCAGGAGGTTTGTCTACTCGATCGAGACCAATCCTTCTGGCGAGGTATGGAGCGGCATGGTCGTCTGCCGCCTTATCTCATCCGCTATGTGGTCATGTATTTTGATTACAATTTTCCAGGCGGCAGAACCTGGGAAGAGTATATCCGATCATTTACCGGTTCTCACCATCGTAACCAGGCCGTAAAAGGTTCACGCCGGATGTCCATGAACGAGGCAAGTAGCGTCTTTGGTGTAGGGCAGGCCGAACTTGCCTCTATGGACAAGAAGGAGTTGACCAAAGTCTACCGAAAAAAAGCCCATGAATTGCACCCGGACAAGGAGGGTGGCGATCATGATCGTTTTATTGAGTTGACAGCAGCCTATAACGAATTGCTGCGTAGTAAGGTTTGACAAATCCCACAACATCTCCGGCCGGTTTACGTCTTTTACTAGACCTGCTGACGCCTCTCTTCCGCCGGCATCGGCTCAGGTTGAGCATCGGCTTTGCTGCCCTGATCGGCGTTGATTTTCTCCAACTTCTGATTCCGAGAATCCTGAAAAAAGGCATCGACAGCCTCAGTCTTCACTCTGCCACCAGCACAAATCTGTTCCGGCTGGCCCTGCTCATTCTTTTGATAGCCGGTATGGTTGCTTTACTTCGTTTTGTCTGGAGAACCCTGATTCTTGGTTTTTCAAGGCTGCTTGAAAGGAGTTTGCGCGAAAGAATTTTTACTCATCTCCTGTTGCTTGATCGTTCGTTTTTTAACCGTTGGTCCACCGGTGCACTGATGGCACATTCCAGTAACGACCTTGCCGCAGTGCAGATGGCCTGCGGTATGGGAATGGTTGCCGCTGTGGACGCTCTTGTCATGTCAATGGCAGCTATCTGCTTTATGCTGGCCATTGATGTCCAATTAACCGTGATCGCACTGCTGCCGATGCCAATACTTGCTCTTTGCACGAAGGTATTATCGGGCAGAATGCATAAACATTTCACACGGGTGCAGGAACAGTTCGGTACGTTAACTGAATATGTTCGGAGCGCTGTAGTTTCCATTCGCCTGATAAAAGGGTATTGCCTGGAACTCCCGCAGGAAAAAGAATTCGCCCGTCTGGGAAAACAGTATGTACAAAGTAATTTGCGAGTTGCAGTAATTCAGGGACTCCTTCATCCGTTGGCCACGCTCACCGGGAACCTTGGCATGTTGCTTGTGCTCTATTTCGGGGGGCAGCAAGTGGTCAGTGGGCAGATTACGCTTGGTGATTTTGTAGCCTTTATTGCTTACCTTGCCATGCTGATCTGGCCGATGATGGCCATTGGCTGGGTGGCCAACCTCTTTCAGCGAGGCCTCAGTTCCTTGCGCAGGGTTTCCTCGCTTCTGCAGGAACAGACTACCGTTAGCGGTGGAAACGGTGTTGTTCAACTAACAGCTGATAACACTGTGGTCAGTTGTACCGGGCTGACCTTTACCTACCCTGGTTCAGTTACGCCCTCACTTCAGGATGTAAACCTTGTCCTCAAGCCTGGCATATATGGCCTGACCGGCAGAACCGGTTCCGGTAAGTCCACCTTTTGCAGATTGATAGCAAGATTGTATCCTGTTGATGATGGCATGATCGATATGGGGGGGACAGATCTTAACACCTTTGCTGTGGCGTCTGTTCGAGATCAGATTGGGTATGTCGGTCAACAGGTATTCCTTTTCAGCGATACCCTCTATAACAATATCAGTTTTGGCCGCCCGGATGCAAGCCGAGAAGAGGTGGAGGCTGCAGCACGAGCAGCGGCGATTCATGACGATATTCTTTCCTTTACCGACGGCTATAAATCCCTGGTTGGCGAACGGGGGATAAAGCTTTCCGGTGGCCAAAGACAGCGTATCGCCCTTGCCCGTGCTCTGCTTTCTGATCGGCAGATCTTAATTATTGATGACGGCTTGTCAGCCCTTGATGTCGTAACTGAACAGGAGGTGTTCACCGCTCTTGAACAGCAGTACACAGGCCGCCTGGTTCTCCTGGTGTCTCATCGGGTTAATCTTCTCCGGGCGACGAGCAGGATCATTGCCTTCGACCAGGGAAGAATTCTTGCCGTCGGCGACCATGAGCAAATGATCGCTGCCAGTTCTCTCTATCAGGTTATGGTGGAAAAACAACAGGATCATGCGTAATTACGGCTACACGGAAAAAGGGCAGGTTGGTTCCCTTGTCGATCTGCACATCTGGAAACGCATCCTTGGTTATTGCCGACCGTACCTTTCCTGGCTAACTCTGGCAGTTCTCCTCTCTTTTATGGTCACCGGTGCAACCCTGGGTTTACCGAGATTGGTTAAAATTGGTATCGATAATTATATCACCCAATCCTCTTTAACTGTTGATCAACAGATTCAGGGGCTTGCCAGTGTCGTCTTTGATTATGGTCTATTAGTGGGCTTGATTTTCTGCAGTAGTTTCTGCCAGGTTGTCGTGTTGGAGTGGGTAGGGCAGCAGATTATGCAGAGGTTGCGACAGCAGCTTTTTGAGCATCTCCTTACCCTGGAGGTCGATTTTTTTCAACAGCACCCCACAGGTAAGCTGGTCACCCGCCTGACCAATGACATCCAGAATATGCATGAAATGTTTACCTCGGTGATGGTGACCCTGTTTAATGACCTCCTTAAACTTTTCGGCATCCTTGTTGTTCTCTATCTGATGAATGTTCGGCTGGCCCTTATAATGACTATCTTTCTTCCTGCCTCTATTCTGCTTACGGTTGTCTTTTCCAGGTTGGCAAGAGAGTGTTTCCGATCAATTCGCAGTCAGTTGGCTAGATTAAACAGTTTTCTCCAAGAAGCCATTTCCAACATGACTATTGTGCAACTCTATGGGCGAGAACAAAAGATGGCAGAAATGTATGGAGCGTTAACCCTCGGGTATCTGCACCGAAATTTCGCCCAGATCAGGTTGTTTGGCACGTTTCTTCCCTTGAGTGAATTCATGAGTACAACCGCGGTTGCCTTGATCTTATGGTATGGCGGTGGTGAGGTTTTACGGCAATCGCTGACCCTTGGAGAACTTGTTGCCTTTATTTCTTACATGCGTCTCTTCTTTCAACCGATGCGGGAGCTTTCCCAGAAATATTCAATAGTTCAGTCTGCCATGGCCTCAGCCGAACGAATTTTTCAATTACTGGATACCTCCGTCACCATGCAGTTCCTTGAACCTGTCTACAACCCTAAAACTGTTACCGGGACAATTAAACTGGAAAACGTGAACTTTGGTTATACCGCGCACGAGCCTGTGCTGAAAAAACTGGATCTTGAGATTCCGGCGGCAAAGATCTCCGCACTTGTTGGCGCCACAGGATCGGGTAAGTCAACACTGGCTGGTTTATTGGTCAGATTTTACGACCCACAGGCCGGAATCATCCTGCTTGATGATGTCGATCTGCGCAGGTATCCGCTGGAAGTGCTGCGTCAGCATATTGGGATCATAATGCAGGAAGTATTTCTTCTTCCTGACACCGTTCGGGCCAACATTGCCGCAGGAAGCCAGATTCTAGAAAAGGACCTGTGTGATCTTGTAGAACAGACGGGCTTGCAGGGGCTTGTCGATCGTTTGCCCCAAGGGCTCGAGACAATCATCGGTGAAGGTGGTGTTGAGTTGTCGGCAGGGGAGAAGCAATTGATAGCCTTTGTCAGAGTCTTGGCGAGGAATCCTGCTGTATTGATTTTTGATGAGGCAACGGCAGCCATCGACACTGCAAGCGAAAACATTTTGGAACAAGCGGTAGAAGCAGGATTCCATGATAGAACTGTGCTGATCATAGCGCACAGGCTTTCAACTGTCCGTAGAGCTGACCATATTCTTGTCATGGAAAATGGCCAGATTGTCGAGCAAGGAAACCATGATACCTTGATTCAAAAAAACGGGGTCTATAAAAAACTCGTGGAAATCGACCTCCAGAAATGAGAAGATAGCGAGACCCTCCTGTCAACCTTTTGCCTCAATCCCCCTCCTTTCCATATACCAAACCTGGCCTTGACCTTTATTCCAAACTATGGATTCAGGGTTGTTTCGGTTTCTCTTGGATAATTTTCTTTAATCCAAGGTGTATTACATTTGTTTGAACCAGAGTTATTTGATACACTTTAATAAGTTAAAGTTGTCGGTGTCGTAAAAAGCCTCGCCGACGACGGCGGATAGGTTATAGAAGTCTGGTTAACATTTTCAGAAAGGCCCTAGATGCTTTATCTGGTGCATGACGCATGGACAACGGTGCCAGGGCCCATCCAGCTTAATTTACAATCATACATTTTTATAATTTCAGTAGGAAGAGGCTGCGATAATGTTTCAATTTGTGAAGAAAATTAATGTTCGGTGGCGGTTGCTTGGTTTTATATTCTGCTTGCTTCTGTTTATTGTTCTGTCCGGCACCGGCGGGTTACTTGGCATGCGTGATACAAAACAGTCGTTGTCCATGGTCTATAACAACAACGTTAAACCAATGGAAGAAATGCGGCAAATCAGTGAATTGCTCAAGTATGACGTCTCAAATTCCGCTGAAAGAATACTGTATGAACAGATAACCTGGGCAGAGGCAAGTAAAAGAGTAGAGGCTGCCAAGGGAAAAATTGATAAAAAAATAGAAGAGTTGATCAATGACACCAAAAAAGGCAGTCAGGGGGGGCAAAATTGGCTAGCCGATAATCTATCCCTGTTTGACGATACCAAGGCCATGGTCGTGGATGTCCTCTCCGTTATACAGAAAAACGATGAAGATCAATTGGATGATTTATTCAACAATTACCTGGAACCCTTTCTCGATACGTTTAATGAAAAGATAAATGGATTGATGCTGGGTAGAATATCAGCAGTGAAAAATGAGTATGAACGGGCGGAAAATAGGTACAGCTGGTCACAAGGTGCCTTTGGAGCCACAATTCTGATCGGCGTTTTTGTCGCGCTGATGGTCGGGTTTTTCCTGATGCGCAGCATCAACGATCCCTTAAAACGGCTTACCATGGCAATGGATGTGATGATGCAAGGGGATCTTTCCCATAAATTGAATTATGACTTAAAGGATGAGTTCGGCGTGTTGATTGATGGGTTCAATCAGATGACTGATTATCTTGAAGACCTGATCACGCAGATTCGGCACGCCGGAATCCAGGTGACCAGTTCTATAACGGAAATTGCCGCCAGCACGAGGGAGCAGGAAGCCACCGCCAATGAACATGCCGCAACAGCAAGTGAAATAGCAGCCTCGACCAATCAAATTGCAGCCACTTCTGCCAATTTAATGAGGACTATGAAACAGGTCAACAGCCTGACATTAAATGCGGCTTCGGCAGCCGAGGACGGTCACTCCGGTCTGGTTAATATTGACACCACGATGGTGCGGATGGAAGATTCAACCGGATCCATTGTGAATAAACTGTCTGTACTTAGTGAAAAGGCAGGCGATATAGCCGGAGTGGTTAAAACGATCAACAAGCTGGCTGATCAAACCAACCTGTTGTCTCTCAACGCCGCTATAGAAGCTGAAAAAGCAGGAGAATACGGAACCGGTTTTTCGGTAGTCGCCACTGAAATACGCAGACTGGCTGATCAGACCGCCGTTGCCACCTATGACATAGAACAGATGGTTCAGGGTGTTCAATCTGCGGTGTCCTCCTCTGTCATGGGTATTGATAAATTTGCAAAGGAAGTCCGGGTTAGTGTGGAAAACATCCGTGACGGCAGTGAACGGATTGAGGGGGTTATCGAACAAGTCCAAGTCCTTAAACCACAGATAAAGACAATTAGCGAAGGTATAGAAGCCCAGTCGCTTGGAGCAAAACAGATCAGTGAAGCCACCGGTCAGATGAATAATGCCGCCCAGCAGAGTGCTGAATCTATTGGTCAGGTAAGCCAGACAATAGATAGGCTTCAACAGGCAGCCCATGGGTTACAAGAAGCTATTGCAAAGTTCAAAGTTGCATGATCAGGTCGAGAGGGTAAGTGATGCTGCTCCTGCTCTTTGAGACCAGCGATGGTCGCTATGCTCTGGATTCACAGAAAATAGTTGAGATCATTCCCTGCCTCATGCCGAAAAAAATACCCGGGGCTCCCGATTACGTGGCTGGAATTATAAACTACCGAGGTGAACCGGTGCCGCTATTTGATCTCTGCATTCTTTCAGGCGGAGCAGCATGTAAAAATTTTTACAGTACCCGTATTATTTTAGTGCATTACCCTTTGGAACAGCGTGATCGTGTTATTGGACTTATAGCAGAACAAACAACAGATGTCGTCCGCTGTGACGAAAGCGATATTCGCTCATCTGGAATTCTGCTCGGTAAAAATTCAAGCTCTAGCGTGGTAAAATCCGATCAGGATGAACTGGTGCAATTGTATAATGTCGAACAAATGATTCAGGCAAGTATTGTTCAGGGACTTTTTTAAGTAAGGATTGTCGGTGCCGTAAAAAGCCACGCCACCGACGGCGGGAAAGTTATAACTCATTGTAATTCGGTACAGTGCAAACAGCTTTTTTCACTTTATACGAGTTCATCAAGATTCAAGGGCCCTCCTCATTGAATGGAAGTCATTAAACAGCAAATCGCCGAACTGCTAGGGAAAACAATCGGCTTTGATGTCTCATCTATTGGAGAAACAACCTTTCATAGGGCTCTCGAAACCCGCATGAATGCGTTGGCAATCGACGAGCCTGTCCTCTATTTTGAGCGGCTTTCTTCGTCCTACATGGAGCTGCGCAGACTCATCGAAGAAGTGGTGGTACCTGAAACCTGGTTTTTCAGAGATCAGCAACCTTTTTCCTTTCTTAGCAAACATATCCTCCAGTCAAAAAAGTATTTGTCCGGGAAACCTTTTCGTATCTTAAGCATCCCGTCATCAACCGGTGAAGAACCCTATTCCATTGTCATGACATTGATGGATGCAGGGTTGCATCAAAATCAATTCCATGTTGACGGCATAGATGTCAGTGAACGAGTACTGGCGCGTGCCCGCAAAGGCGTCTACAGGGGTAATTCATTTCGAACAAAAGATCTTACTTTTAGAGACCGATATTTTGTTAAGGAAGGGAATGTATTTGAAATCAAGGAAAATGTTCGGGAAAAAGTACTGTTTCTTCAGGGCAATATTTTACAGCCCGGTTTCATGGAGAGCCTGGGGCAATACGACGTGGTTTTTTGCCGCAATGTTCTTATTTATTTCAACCCCGAGGCCCAGGAACAAGTAATTGGGTACCTGTATAACCTTCTCTCGTCAGGAGGGCTTTTATTTACCGGATATTCAGAGGCAAGCCTCTTTTTTGAAACACCGTTCGTACCTGTTTCCCGTGCAAAGACTTTTGCCTTTTATAAAGAGGATGCCAAGTCGGTCGAAACGAAGCTGTATACTTCATATAAAAGCAATGCACTTGCAAGACAAATTCCTAGGCCTCCTTCCAAGCCGGCACTCCGCACAAAACCATCTACAAGTAAGAAACCCTCTGCGCTGCCGGCAAAAGCAAAAAACAAGGAGTACACTGCAGTCAAACGTTTGGCTGATGAGGGTGCTTTAGAGGAGGCGGCAAACCGCAGCGAAACGTATTTAAGCCTTCATGATCCTTCTGCCAATTGGTATTGCCTCCTTGGGGTGATCCGCGACTGCCAGGGACGCAAGGAGGATGCCATGGATTTCTTCCGCAAAGCACTTTACCTTGATCCAACGCATGTTGAGAGTTTGATTCAGTTATCGTTACTTGTTGAACGAAATGGTGACTTAGAGAGAGCAAAGAACTATAAACGGCGAGCGCAACGCCTCTTGGAGGAGAACGTAAACGGTGGTTGAAGAGGAAAAAACAGTCACATCAATGGTCGTTGATGACTGCTGGAACAGAATCGGTGTCTGGAGCGAATCAAAAGAACCTTGCCCTGAGCTTGAGACGATGATCCACTGCCGGAATTGTCCAGTATATTCTTCTGTTGGTCGTCATTTACTGGATCGACCGGTACCCGATGATTACGGAAAGGAGTGGACGTCGGTTTTTTCAAAAATTTCTTCACGGGAAAAAATAACCTTTCAGACTGCATTTATCTTTCGATCCGGAGGAGAGTGGCTGGCCCTGCCCGCTAAATACATCAAGGAGGTTGTTGATATGGGGGTGATCCATAGTCTTCCCCATCGGAACAATAAAATACTTCGTGGCGTAGTAAATGTTCGCGGTAAACTTGAGCTCTGTTTTTCGATAGGCGCAGTGTTGGACATTGAGCGTTTCGAAAAGGTGATCGACAGGGGGGGGAGGTATGTCTCTCCTGTTCGGTTGGTTGTTGCTGAACGAAAAGGTGAGCGGATAGTTTTTCCTGTAAGTGAAGTCTATGGCGCATACCGATATGAAGAAAGGATGCTGCAACCGTTACCAGTTACCGTCTCCGGGTCGAAGGCGGCTTTTACCAAAGGAGTACTTTGTGTGGAGGATTTCGACGTGGGACTTCTTGATAGTCGTTCCCTCTTTGATGCTTTGAAGAGGAATCTACAATGACAGGATCTGGTAACGATCTGAGCTCCATGTCCATGATGGACCTCTTTTGCCAGGAGGCTGAAAATCATTGTGCCACCCTGTCTGATAATCTGCTTACCCTTGAAAAAGATCCCAAAAGCTCTGAGGCCCTGGAGGCTCTTATGCGAGCCGCCCATTCAATCAAAGGGGCTGCACGGATAATGGATCTGCAAATTATAGTCAACCTTGCTCATGTGATGGAGGATATTTTTATCGCTGCCCAGGAGGGGCGGCTGGAGATTGGCTCAGTGACGATTGACCTGTTGCTTCAGGGGGTGGATAAGATAGGAGAACTTGGAACCGCCCAAGACGTTGAGATGAGCGATTGGCTCTCAGAAGAACAAACTATGATTGAACGGCTTGCAGGTGAACTGGCCCTGTTGGCTGAGGGAAACAAGAAACCTGAAGTTTCCCCAGACCAATCCAGTTCAATTTCAGAGTGTAATGCCGAGACCATAGACAAGGCCGAGGATTCTGTCGATTTGAGTTCCATGTCCATGATGGAGCTTTTTCGACAAGAGGTGGAAACGCATTGTTCAATTTTGTCTGATAATCTCCTTGCCCTGGAAAAAGACCAGGAAAGTACGAATGCCTTGGAAGAGCTTATGCGTGCCGCCCATTCAATCAAAGGGGCAGCCAGAATTCTCGATCTGCAAAACATTGTCGGCCTGATCCATGCCATGGAGGAGGTGTTTGTCTCCGCCCGAAAGAAAGGCCTGACCATGGAACGAGGAACGATTGACTTGTTGCTCAACGGCGTGGATACCATAGCTGAACTGGGGCATATCCCAAGTGATGAGGTCAACAGCTGGTTCTCGCAAAAACAAGCTGTATTTACGCAACTTATCGATACATTCAGTCAACTGGTACCGGGCAACCAGGAGCATGACCCGCCCCAGGTTGAAAACATACCGTCAATTGATACCATACCTGAACCCACCGAGCTCGAGGAAGAACCTACGGATTTGAGCTCCATACCCATGGTGGATCTTTTTCGACAGGAAGTGGAAAGTAATTGTTCAACCCTTTCAGAACTTCTCCTCATCCTGGAAAAGAATTCGGCAAGTTCTGAGGCATTGGAAGGACTTATGCGTGCCGCGCATTCAATAAAGGGAGCGGCGCGGATTATTGATTTACATAGAATTGTCGGTTTGGCGCATACCATGGAGGATGTATTTGTCGCTGCCCAGAAGGGAAAGATCGCCCTGAACCACGATGATATAGATATACTGCTCAGTGGGGTCGACGTCCTCGCCTCTCTTGCCGATCAACCGGCCAGTCGTTTTGATAACTGGTTTTTAGAGCAAGAAAAACAGATCAAGGAATTGGAGCAGATTTATAAAGGGATATCCACCGGAGAACAGAGCACCAGAGATGTTGCTCCCACAGGACCTGAAATGCCGAAACAGGTTCAAATTAAGAAAAAGGTTACTGCCAAGGTAGAAAAGACAAAACCTGCAGACCGATCAATGCGTGTTTCAGCAGAAGGCATGAACCGTCTTATGGGGTATGCGGGTGAAGTACAAGTTGAATCCCGTTGGCTTCCATCTTTCTCTCAGAAAGTTCTGCGGTTTAAGCACCAACAGGATGAAATTCATCGACTCCTTTCTCGTTCGGTAGAGGCTGTTGGCATCGGCCCACAAGATGTACGCCTGGCAGAACTTCGAAAAATTACAGACAAGGTAGAGGTCTGTCGCGGTCAACTTAATGATATTCTAGAGGAAATAGAAGATCATGCACGCCGGTCAACTGAGATTTCCCATCATCTCTATGAAGAGGTCCTTGCCAACAGGATGCGGCCTTTTGCCGATGGAATTTCCGGTTTCCCGCGTATGGTCCGTGATGTGGCCCGTGAACTGGGGAAGAATATCGAGTTTACAATCTTAGGAGAAGAGACCCTTGTTGATAGAGATATCCTCGATAGAATTGAGGCACCGCTGAACCACCTGATTCGAAACGCTATCGATCACGGCATTGAGTTTCCCCAGCAACGACTTGAGGCCGGTAAGTCGGAAACCGCGTTAATATCTCTGGAGGCCAGGCACAACGCTGGAATGCTCAGTATCATGGTCAGAGATGATGGCTGCGGAATTGATTCAGAAAAGCTTCGAAATAAGGTTATCGCCAATAAGATGATCAATGAGAAAACGGCGCAACAGTTAAGTGAGCCGGAACTTCTTGAATTTATATTCCTGCCGAATAATTATAGAACCCCTGT
>CALZIH010000165.1 GCA_945787305.1 uncultured Desulfobulbaceae bacterium
TTTATGGTATTGCGAAGCTGACTTCCGCGTACCTCCCGCTTTCTCCATTTAAAGGGTACGGGTTTTTTGTTGTACCGAGCAGTGTAGGCTTGAATGGCAGCGGTCAAGCTGTCTTTATCTGCAAAACTTGCCCCATTCAATGCTTTTCTGGACAAAATACCAAACCAGATTTCTATCTGGTTGAGCCAACTTGCTGATGTAGGAGTAAAATGAAAATGTACTCTGTTTTTATAGTTCTTCTTCAGCCACTCGTCGTTTTTCTTATGAGTGCAATAGTTGTCCAGTATAACATGAACCTCCTTGTCGTCCGGCAATTCGTTTATCACGCTGGCAAGGAATACCTGGAAATCTTCACGCTTTTTCTTCTCGGTAATCTCTGTATGCACATGACCGGTCGCCACGTTCAGCGCCGCAAACAAGTTAAGGGTTCCGTGGCGCTTGTATGTGCTTTTGTAGCCACGGTATACTTTTTTATCTCTGGTTTCAATAAAGCCGGTTTCTCTTTCTATCGCCTGAATGCTGGGCTTTTCATCAACACTCAAAACCAGGGCATTCAGGGGAGGGTTCAAGTATAAACCGACAATGTTCGCCGCTTTGGTTGCAAATTCAGGATCAGTGCTAATGCACCAAGACCTTGACCTATGTAAATATATGCCCTCCTTACGCAATAAACGCCATACAGCATGTGTGCTTCCGCCCAGCTGCTGCGCAAGAGTGGGGCAATCCCAACGAGCCATTCCGTCAGGAGGCTCCTTGTCCATAAGATCGAACAACCGATCCCTGAACTCTGGGCCATATGTTGGTGGCTTTCCAGTTCGCTCAGAATCTCTAAGGCCCGGGAGCCTTTCCTCGGCAAACCGTTTTCTCCATTTGCCGACGGTTGGGATTGTAACGCCAAGCTCTTTGGCAACTTGCTTGTTTTGTTTGCCAGCGGCGCAAGCCAATATAATCCTGGCTCTCTCAACCTGGCGAAACTCTGCTGCCCTGCTGTTGGCTGTTGCTTTAAGGGAGCTTGCTTCTTCTTCGGTCAGTATGATTGTAGGTGCTTGTCGTGGCATGCACCTATTATACATAAATAAACTAATTAATGCAATTAAACACTAGCTCTTTTATTGGTGATGCTGTTTCTAATTTCCTCCATGGATGAAATCCCCACTATCTCTTCGGTTGTAAACTTAACTCCCATTTTTTCTTCAATGGTCATAAAAAGTCGCAGATGTCTCAGAGAGTCCCAAGTTTCTATATCGTCCGTTTTGATATCTTGAGTTATTGCGCCCGGAGATATTTCTAATACTTCCGCGAAAATTTCTATTAATTGCCGATCAACACTATTTCCCATCATTATTTCCACCAATTATTGTTACGGTAATGTCATCTATTTGACATCGTGTTTTTAATTTTTCCTGAACAATCGTCAGGGTATCTTCCAGGTATATAGAGTTTCCTCTGTTTTCAATTCGTGCAAAGTCGATATTTTTATAAAATTTTTCCGCGACAACATTTTTTTTGGACGGTCTAAACTCAGCTGTTATCCTTTGAAGGTTTTGTCTCTTTAAATAATCCAAAATCTGGTAGAGAAAGACATACTCCACATTTCTGCCAATCACGCGGCAGCTCACTAAAAATGTATCCAGAAAGGAGCCAGTCTCTTGCTGTTTAACAATAGCGGCCCCGACAATCCCTTCCTCTCCGAATGTATCTGTATAGTCAAAATTAAAAATAAGATGATCATCATCCTCAATAAAATTTTCAATATCCGCCTCGGTATATCGCCGTGTCGTCATATTAAACTGGTTTGTTTTTTGAGTTAACTGAGCGGTTCTCGTGATAAATCGTCTGTCATTGATGTAAATTCCCTGTACAATATTCAGGTTTCGGATAAATTCGTCGAGGTTTAACCCCTTGTTTGAAAGTTCTTTTCTCTTGCCGTAAGCCTTGTATTGACCTGTTTTTTTCCTGTCTTCCTCTGTAAGAGAAACCTTCGGGAAGTAAGGATAAACAACTTTTTCTAAAAACCATCTTTTAAGATAAACGGGATCATCAGGAAAATCAGGGACAGCAACCTGCGGCGCCTGTTCTTTAATTATTTCCCTTTCTCTTGGATTGTCATCAATAAAAACAAAACTATCCAGCCCCAAATTCAGATCCTCGGCTAGCTGTTTCATGTTTTCTGATTTTGGGTGCCAGTTGATTTTCCTTGCAGCGAAATCATTTTTTTTGAGTAGCATCATTGGGTGAGATGTAAAAACCTCATCGACATCTTCCGAATTATTTTTGGAATTTATCGCAAGGACTATGCCCAGGTCTGTTAAAGCTTTTATTACCGACTGAAAGTCCCTGAAAGCTTTGCCTATGCCATCCTCAGAAAGCTGAATACCGTCAATGCCATCTTCTCCGACAATTCCTCCCCACAAGGTGTTGTCCAGGTCAAGAACAAGGACCTTTTTTGTTTTTCCGCGGATTGCCCCAACAATATTTTCAAATTCTCTAGCAAGGGATTTAAGTGCGGTATTGGTATACTTTATTCTGCCTAGATACCAAAATTTTTCATCAACCATATTTTGGTAGCCGGATAATAGTATTTGTTTTCGCCAGTCAAGAATGTAGATTCCGGCAGGCGATTCTTGCGAAAATTTTATAATCTGTTTGTTGATGTTATCTTCAAGCGCGGAAAAAGAATATTGCGTATTTACATCCAGGTAATTAAGAAAATTGAGTGGAGAAAAAACAACTGTCGTTATAATGATGAGGCTATTCGGATGGGCCTGATGGTACTGTGTGAGAGCGCCAAAAATGTAGTTAAACTGTTCTTCTGCTATTTTTTGAGCGTCTTTTTTATTATAAAGACGGCCCAAGGCGGATTTCATTAATTCTTCGCCTTCTAAGTGAAGTAATATTATTTCTGGAGGCCGCCTGTTTAGCAGCGAGTCTTCATTAATAAGTTCTTCAAGATACTGTCCATAATCACAAAAGTACGTTTCTTTTGCGGGAAGAAATGACTTTAAGGGATCAAGGTTGATATTGCTTAAAACCGCATAGTTCACTGACGCAAGGTTCATAAACAGGAAACAAAATGAGCACTAAAATTTATCACAATCAATATAATGGAAATCCTCCCATGTTACTGAAATACGTGGCAAACAGTAAAGATGCTCCTTGTGTCTAGGAAATATATTGCCACCTCTTGTGGTCGTTGCCATCTTAAAAGAAGTGGAGGCTGCAGCCTCAAACTCTCTACGCCCGGCTGTGCTCTTTGAGCCAAAGGGATAGGCAAAATGGTCAACATTTCTCCCGATTTTCTCTTCAATCCTCTCTTTAGACGTTCTAAGTTCATATTCCAAATCAGATGGCGTTAGTTTTCTCAGATTGTAATGATTGACCGAATGGGCTCCGATCGTCACAAGGGGATCAAAGCTAATGTTTTTGACATCTTCCCAGGACATTAAGAGAGACATATAATCTCTTTTGAACTCATAATTATCAAAAACACAAGCGTAAAGATTCTCCAACTCCTCTTGGGGGGTATTAAAGATCAACTTATGAATATCATTATAACTTATCTCCTTCTCCTTCAGAGTGCCTGCATGAAAAGCATATCCTCTTTTATTATACTCAAATTCAATAGTTCCGGAATTTAAGATCATATCTTCCAGTTTATACCACCAAAGCGTTGTTTCCCTATCAGGAAAGGAGGTGGTAAGATAGATAGTCATCGGTATTTTATACCTCTTCAAAATAGGGTAGGCCAATGTATAGTTATCCAGGTAGCCATCATCGAATGTAAAAGACACAAAGCGTTTTCCAGATGATTCAAAACCATTTACAACACGGTCATAAACTTCATCTAACGATAGAAACTGATAACCTGACTGAATTAAATACTGAATCATAGACTCCAGCAGATCAGTAGAAACCTCCAATTTGGCACAGGTAGGAATCCTTTGCTTTTCACATTTGTTCAAACTAATCCTGTGAAATGCCAGGATAGTCCCTTTCCCGGCCAAAAACGGTTTCAATAGTTTATGAATCTTTGTAAATTTACAAACGGAAATTATTTTATTTTTGTAATCCATTTTTAATTTCTAAAGGGTGGTTGTCGATAGCATGCAGGTTGTTATCGCCCAGAAAACTGAACAGCAGGAAATAATGCAGTATATAGACCAAGAGGTTTATTTGCTGATCAAAAGTAAGAAAATTGCGCCGGGCCAGCAAAGAAATGTCGCCAAATTAAGCGCCAGCTTTTCAGGTATACCCGGCTCGACACTTCTCGAACCGCAACCGGGACGAAATGCCGGCAAATCTGCGTCCAGCTGATCCAATTCGAACAAGCGCAACCATTCAAACCCCGACCCCAGCCGACGCTACGCTCGCAGTTGGTATCGTTATCCATGCGGATGAAAGTGGGCACGGTCTCTATATCCAGCTGCCAGGATTGTTGCAGACTGCGATCATAACCGATTTCAGTACCAGTAGCCGGAAAGTCCGGGTCATCGTGGCTCCAGATTTGCACGCAACGGCCACCGGCCTGCAGATCAGTAATCACTGGCTCGACCATGGCGCAGGTGGGGCAGTCTTTTTTCAAGACGTGGATATAATTGGGTTGCGAGGTGCTCATACGTTCCTAAACAGGAAAACACACGGGATATAAGGAGATTTTATCAGACTGCAGGTCACTCACTCAACATGGAGTCAAATCACCGAAACTCCCCCGGACGTCAACCCGGCTGAGATGGCATTTTCTGATTAAAGGCTCGCAGCTCACTGATCAGCAGCTCCGCTGGATCCTCATTCTTCACTGGCAAAATACTGACGGTCTGGTCGGTGGCCAGGCGAGGAAAGCGGGATTTGTAAATGACCAGTTGCGGGTCACACTTCTCGAAAAAATCACACAGTAGTTCGCTGGCTATTTTGGCAGAAGAATACTCTCCCATGTGCTTCGGCAACTCATCAATAGCAACAGTAGAAGGGTAAAAGACCCGTTTTATTTCATGCTCACCGAGCAAGCTGAGCACATTGGCAAAGCCCACGACGTAGTAATCGCAAAACTTCCGGAATAAATCGGGGGAAAACTTACCTCTAACACCCGAAAAAATAAAAGGCGTGGCGAAATAATACAGGTGTGTCGGTTGCCAACCGGACAGGGATATATCTTCCTGGCTGATAGCGGGGTTAAGGACATCGTATTGAAAGCAATCCGCAAGCCCACCATTGGAGACAATATCTGCCACAACCTTCTCGGCATCCGCTTTTCCATGATGGTAGGTGATTTTGACATCCGCCCCACCGGCGGCGAGCATCTTTGCGGCCACCTCACCCAACCCTCGAGAACCACCAATGATTAACGCCTTCTGATTCGAGAATTCATCATCCGATACACGTTGCTTCAGACTCAGATAGCCTTCTTGCTCCTTTGGTTGCGGTCGACGAAATGCTTTTACAAAGCCCGTCATATATGGCGCGGTAACATTAATGTTGAGCAAACCGACTCGCTTATCGAATCGCTCCACTTCATAATAGATTCCGCCCAAGCCATGGCTATCAACCCTGGTAAGTTCTACCTCTGAAAAGAGTGAATGCAAGCCGGGACAGTACACACCAACAAGACGGGACAAATGCATTATGGTCGCGATCTCCCTCGGCCTCATACGCTTTACCAGAGCTGGAAACAGAATACTCGCCGCTTCGATATTTAAAGAAAGATCCAAGGTGCCGGAATCAACCGCCAGTTCTTCATCCGACAGAACACGGGGCTCGATCATTGTTGGGAAATCCGCGTCAGCATCACCCTCTTGACTGCCCAGCTCGACGTCCTCCCACGCGACGATAACTTTGGTTACAACGGCACCTGAACTCAGCAAACGAATATGCATAGATGCATCCTCCTGCTGGGCAACCTCCATCTCAAGTTCATCACCCACTTTGATGGGTTTATAGAAAATGGCCTTAAGCCGACTGAGCTCAACCGACTCATCTTTGGTAACCAGCAAATAGTCAAGGGCGCGTAAGACACCGTGAATGCCATGCACCACCGGCGACCCGAACATTGTTCGGCGTGCAGCGATCACATCAGTATGCAGGGGGTTGTTATCGCCTGACAGCTTCGCGAAGGATTTCTGGTCATCGAGCGTGAATGCGCGGAAAATCATGGCGGAAAACTCATAGCTTATTATGAATACAAATAACCGGGGTCAAGTATAGGGTTCTACACAACAAAGGTACCAAATGTGAGATAGATCCTGGAGAAGCTGATCAGCTCAAAATTCTTTTCCATCATTCACCTCACACATTTTAACACTCTTATGCGTTTTTCAGTGCGTCCCAGAGCTATATAAAAACCGTTTAGTTTTTCTATAAAAATATTTTTAACTCCACACTTTACCTACCCTGTTTCCTGTCTTACTAGGTAATTTAGCATAATATTAGTTTTTGAGCCATGCTTAGAATTGGACAACGGAGAGTGAAAACAACCGGGGTAGCTATGCCGCTCTCCTTTGATATTCATCTCCTTTATTCCAGTTCGGGTGCCACTGACCGAACGCTTCTCGAAGCTCATCATTCAAAACACGATTATGTACCTGTAACAATAACCTGAATCCGTGACGAAAAACTGCTGTTTAATCTTTTATCTAATAGAAATTATATAACAAATTTCGAGTTATGCGTGATCTGACAATTTCATCTGATTGCCCTTCGGGGCATCCGGCAGCGGCCCATCTGCTTCGAAGTCTGCGCTTATCTGTCATCAACCACTCGATATCACAACAGGATAATCGTGTGGTTTCTTTAGCGCACCTGAACCACTGCCGAACGCTCACGGATTCAGGAATAAGTGAGCACCTTGCTTGCTCCAACGCACTTGTTGTCGACCATCCACTTGATTATCACCTGATTGACGGTCGATTCCACATACGCGGTCGAGGTGGTTTCACCATAACGCTACCACTCACCGTAATACGGTATAAACCCAGCATTATTTCGGATATAGGTATAAAATTCTTCCAGTTTTTTAGGCAATATTGTTTCTTTTATAAGCCTCTTGCAAAAAATAAAGTGGATTTTTTCGGTTAGCCACCTCGTGAAAAATCTCGCCAACATCCTTCCTTAATGAACCGAAAATTCGTGTCTTCCGACACTTGGGGATAAATACCACATGGTACTTGCAATCCAAGTGTGTGTAGTTTAGGCTTTGATAGTCTTTCACAAATAACCTCCCAACTTTGTTAAGGTTTATAAGTTGGAAAGTTTCTACGTCACCCCGTTACTGCTGTAAAAGTCAAACTTTCAAGAGTCCCACCGGCATAGCCGAGGGTTTACCGTTGGAAATTAAAACCATAACCAAACATTTGTGAGGGATTGCCAGCAATGACGCGCTGCAACCCCCTCACTTCTGCGTTAGGTATGTCAAGATCAGAGTTTAAACATGCAAAATCTAAGGTTGAATGTCCTTAAAGGACAATTTTCAATTCATCGTTTTTCAGAAAAAAGTAAAGTTCCCAGCCAGGTATATCAAGGCGCCTTCTTTGCAATCGTTAAAACCGATGAAGAACTCTCCATTGTTTGCAGTTCTTCCATCCAAGTGCAGGCTGAAAAAACAAAGAGCGGTTGGTCTTGTTTCAAGGTGCTTGGTCCGTTGGATTTCTCACTGACAGGAATTTTAGCAAAGATATCGACAACACTTTCAGAAGCAAAAATCAGTATTTTTGCAATCTCTACCTTCGATACCGATTACATCCTGATAGAGGCTTCAAAGGTATCACTTGCAAAAAAAACGTTATCTGCTGCAGGTTACCAAATCGAAGAATAAAAAACTAAGCAACGAAATACCAGAAATAGCGCCTTTGATAGGCGGAAGTACCATCTGCATCGCAAGTTTATCGTGATTTTAAGCCCTGTATAGGGGCCGCAGATGCACAGCGCTCTATTTCTCAGGAAATAAATACGTACCCATGAAAAATGATGAACTCGTAAAAAGTCGAAAACGACATTTGCACTGCAGGGAAATACAGTGACTTATGACCTTTCTGCCGTCGGTGGCGAGGCTTTTTACGACACCGACAAAAATACAGTAAATATATTCCAGAAAACCTACAATGATTACCTTGAGCAGATAAAGGGAATACGTCTCGACTCCATCGCTCACAAACTTGGGGCAAGATGCGAAAAAAACAAACTAACGATTACATTCTTCAATGCTGAATATACTGTATCAGTAGATAAGATCAGCGATTCTGCAGGGAAAAAACCGGCTCTCGACATCTGTGTTATTTTGAGCAAATATATCTTGTTGTGCCCAGCAATTCCACCAAATGATCATCAATGGGTGTCTTACCGAAACTTTAAAAACTCCTCCCCCTTAGTGGGGTATTTCAAAAAAGAAGTAGAAGACGCTATCAGTTCTCTTTATTCAGATAAAATACATACTTTAAAAAATAGCAGTGCATCCCTGGCTGGATACCGGCCAAGCCTCAGCGCAAACTATGATTTTGTTGTTCAGTTTGACGCTCTTCCTATGATTCCAATAATTTTGCTTTTTAATAATGCAGACGAAGAGTTCCCGGCAACATGCTCTATTCTGTTTGAATCTCAAGCGGAAAAATATTTAGATTGTGAATGCCTGGCCATGCTTGGTCGTCAACTTTTCAGCCATCTAAAATTGCCATTAAACGACAATACAGCCATTCCATAAGGCGGAGAAAAAATACAACATGCTTAGCTACTTAACTCTCATTCTATTTTGCCAACTCATCGGCGAAATAATCGTCAGGATGGCTGAACTGCCGATTCCCGGACCGGTGATTGGTATGGTCATCTTGTTCTGTGGCTTGGCCCTTCGCCAGCAAATGCCGTCAAGACTGGAAACTGTGGGTGGATTCCTGCATCGTTACCTTCCGCTATTGTTCGTCCCTGCCGGGGTTGGAATTATCACCAATCTGGATCTTCTGATAGCATTCTGGGCTCCCTTTGCCGGAGCAATAATCATCGGGACTGTTACAACAATTGCAGTAACCGCTCTGATTATGCAGCTTTTGAACCGTCGCCACCTAAAACATCAAAAAGAGTATCAGCCATGATCGGTGACATAACACACCTCTGGGTCTATTTATCAACCACCCCGCTACTATGGCTGACATTAACCTTGGCTGCTTATCAATTGGGCATATGGGTCTTTCGTAAGTTCAAATGTAGTCCGTTACTCAATCCAGTATTGACTGCAGTCATCGCTCTTGTCTGTTTGCTCAAAGCCAGCGGCACCGATTATCAAACCTATTTCAACGGTGCTCAATTTGTTCATTTTCTACTGGGACCGGCTACAGTCGCCCTGGCAATTCCGTTGTATCGTGAAATTGAAGTCATCAAGAAATCGTCTGTTCCCATTGTAATTACCCTCATGGCTGGATCGTTAACGGCAATCATAAGTGCAGTCGGTATTGCCTGGGCCTTGGGTGGTGAAAAGGTTATCTTGCTGACACTGGCACCCAAATCTGCTACGACTCCCATCGCCATGGGCATTGCTGAGCAAATAGGTGGCTTGCCATCCCTGACAGCTGCTGCGGTGGTTCTGACCGGCATCTCAGGAGCGGTTTTTGGAGACTTCGTACTTAATCGTCTGAAAATCAGTGATGAAAGAGCCCGTGGCATGGCTTTGGGTTTGGCATCACATGGTATCGGCACGGCGCATGCCATGGCATTGAATGGTCTGCTGACAGCTTTGCTGCTGGCAGCATTTATCGGCTTGATACGATAAAGCGTAAGGAAAAGATAATTAAGACGCTTTGTTCTTCTCGCCCACAACAATTCTATCGATAATCATTTGCTTCCTGAAGAACCATATTCCTATTGTAATGCATCCTGGAGATCCAAATCTTGAACGACTTTATTCCTGAGCAAGAGCTTGCTTCCCGGTGGGAGAGATGCAAAAGACTCCTTCATAAATTTCACCCGCAAGCCCAGGGGATCTTCGTGTTCTCGCGTTTGAATATTTATTATTTCACCGGTTCATTTGCCAGCGGAGTGTTTTGGCTGCCTCTAGATGGTGAACCTGTCTTATTTTGCAGGCGTGGAGAAGAACGAGCCAAGATTGAATCACCCTTACATCATATTTACTCATTTACATCTTATCGTGATATTGAAACCATTCTTAACGATATGGGCGGTTCTTTATCTACAGTGGTCGCAGCTGAAATGAATGGGTTGTCATGGGCTCTTTCGAACAGCCTCACCAAACACCTCTCTACCATTCAATTCGTTTCGGCAGATAGAATACTAGCCATGACTCGTGCCAACAAGTCAACGTGGGAACGAAGCATCCTTCGGGAAGCGGGTTCCAGACATGAAAGATGTTTGACCAGGCTGCTGCCTCCTTTACTTCATGATGGTATGAGTGAACTGGAGATATGTCACAACATCTCAGAAGTATTTTATTCCGAGGGCCATCATGGAATTTTACGGATGGAACATTATGGAGAGGAAGCTTTTCTCGGACACATCTCGGTTGGGGACAGCGCCAATTATCCCAGTGTCTTCAATGGGCCGGTGGGGCTTCGAGGAATTCACCCGGCAACACCTCATATGGGGTCTGCAGAAGTGCAGTGGACTGCGGGGAAACCGCTTACCATAGATAATGGATTTACCCTTGCCGGTTACATAACCGATAAGACGCAAGTCTACTGGCTTGGCGATAAAAAGAAAATACCAGTGAACGCTTTAGAAGCACATGATTTTTGTGTCGACCTGCAACATCAAATTGCAGAACTGTTAAAGCCGGGAGTACCGCCAAGTGAAATCTGGAACAAATGTCTTGCTCAAGTTGAGCACTCTCAATGGAAAGATGGCTTTATGGGGTACGGGAAAAACAAAGTGTCTTTTGTCGGCCATGGAATTGGACTTGCCATAGATGAATATCCGGTTCTGGCAAAAGGGTTCGATGTACCCCTTGAAGAAGGGATGACAATTGCTGTCGAACCTAAAATCGGTATCCCTGGTTTTGGAATGGTGGGCGTTGAAAACACCTTTGAAGTAACAACTGGGGGTGGAAAATCCCTGACCGGAGAAAAGTTGGATATAATAACCGTTTAAAATCGATTAAAAGCTATCAAATCATTGCTTGTGAATTTCGACAATAAAAAGGGGTCATCTATGATAAGTAAAGTCAAGCGGAAAACGGAGATTTCCTGTTTATTCAGTAGCGCTGCCCATGAGCACGGGCCCTGGATATAGGTGGTCGAACGGTGGAGAACCCTACTTCTATTCGGAA
>CALZIH010000166.1 GCA_945787305.1 uncultured Desulfobulbaceae bacterium
GCTTCCAATATAGGAATATATATACGGAATATCTTCCTGCTTTGGATCCAGAGTCAATGCGTGCTCAAGGTGCCCTATAGCTCGTTCGACACTTCCCTGGTTGTACAAATTTTCACCAAGGTAAAATTCGAGATAGTAGGCATCCGGTTTAACCTGTTCCATCTCCTGAAGTTTTTCGACCAGATGATCGGCGGAAAGGAGTTGCGTGGCCAGCTTGGCAGCAAAAAGGGCAGCATCCCCACTTGCGGCGCGTTCGCGAAAATGAGCACCTGGTATAATTGTGTAGATGGTTGGTATCTCGAGTTCAGGGTGCGCCGTATCAATAACCAGGACATCAAGGTTGATTTTTGCCAAAGCCTGGAGACAGTTTTCTATCTCTTGCAGCATATCGGCATCCTGTAGGGCGGCCATATCGGAAAGGGCTATGGTTTCTATGGGCTCGGTAATATATTTTACTTCTTCCAGGCTCAGTGGTTTGGGCAGGCCGGAGGCAACATAGTTGGAGCCACTGTTAAAATCACCGGCCAGTTGTGCGACCTCGGTCAATGCCCGAATCAATGCCTTATTGGCATCAGGGGTTGTTCCGGCGGTATAGACGATTTCACTTTGCTCGGGAAAGGTTGAGGGATCCCATGCCATGGCGCCAACGGTCGGGATACCTGTATCCAGTGAGAAATCGTTGAGATAGACCTTGATACCGCAGCGTGTAAATTTATCGAGAAGTTCCTTGGCCACCGGGTCGGTCACGGATTCCGGATCAATTGCAGGCGTAACGCGTTCTTCCATGTTAACAACGGCACAGACGTGCCGCTCCACCACCTCACTTATCCCCTGAAGTATAGCCTCTTCATAGGTGTTGCCGGCAGACGGGCCGTTAAATTCGTTAATGGCATAAAACCAGGAAAAAGGAACAAGGACATCCTCTTTCCGGCCGAGATTGGTTGCCCATACCCAGCGCATGGGCAATCCTGCCAACAGTTTTTCCAGTAAATCCGGAGCGTGTTGTTCATCATGAACCGACTGCAGCAGAACTGCTGGATCCAGAACAGGGTATCCCTGTTCCCGCATCTGTGCATAGTCGCCATAAAGAAAGTTGTCCTGATTTTTTAGAAAACTAAAGAAGCTGTAACGCTCGCCGAGCTCCATGCAGGCACTGGCCCGTGACTGTTCCGGTGTCGAACCCTTGCCCATCTGCTTCTTGTTGCCGATGGTGTTCAAAGCATCTTTTCCACACATGCTGAAATATACAGGGATGTTCAACCGACCGTTATCGATTCGTCGCACTTCTTTAAGGATGTCGAGTTTGGTCTGTTTTAACTTGTCCATGAATCGGGCAACGGTCTCTTCCGGTGTGCAGGCCTTGTCTTGATCATAGGTGTATTCTTTTTTACAGTTATGCAGTCGAATTGTTTTTTTATCTACCATGGCGTTTTTATGTTTTGGTTGAATGAGAGTAAAAAGGGTGGGAATCAGGAGGATTTCACCCCGCTAAACAGATCCGCCCAACTAACGGCGTCTAAATATGCATTAAGCATTTCCTCCGGTTCGACATTGATGGTTTCCATACGCTGCTGAAAAGTTTGCCAGTCTCCGTTTTCATAAGCAATCACCGTTTCCAGGTAGGGAGAAAATGGCCCGGATTCTTCGACCAGGGCCATCTTGATATCTTTGGAAAGCGGTAACCTTTCCATGATGTTCTCCATTGACATATCGAGCATGGCATGGAGCAATGAAAAAAGTCCCAATAAAAACATTTCAGGGCTCTCTTGTTTCCGGCCACTGTAGGTGGCAAGCAATTCACAGAGCCGGGCACGGATTATGGATACTCGTAACAATTCATCCGGCTTATCTGCCGCCAACTCAGAAGCCGATGCCAGGGAAACAAACTGTCGGGTACCGGACTCGCCAAGATAGGAGAGAGCATAGCGGATAGAGGTAACCTCGTTGACTAAAGAAAAATAGGCTGAATTGATATAACGCAACATCTTATAGCTCATTCCCACATCAGGAGCTATCAACTGCTCTATTTTCCGGAGGTCGACATCTTTCTTGTTCACTTCCGCCAGCAGGGTGAGCTGGCTGATCTTGAAAGCGGGAATTTCCCGATCCTTCATCATCTCGGGTTGACTGAAAAAATAACCCTGAAAATAAGAGTACCCCATCTGCATTGCCGCATCAAACTGATCGTAAGTTTCTATTTTTTCAGCAAGAAACTTCACTCTACTTTTTCTTAACCGTTCATGCTGCCGTTCAATTTCCGTAAGGCTCAACTCCTGAAAATCAATCTTTATGATATCAGCAAGCTCAATTAAGGGCTCAAGTCCCTCAGTAAAGACAAAGTCATCAAGAGCCAGGACATATCCTTTATCTTTCAATTCCCGACAAGCTTCCAGTACCTTGGTTGTCGGCCGCACATGCTCCAGAATCTCGACAATCACCTTTTCAGGGGGAAGGTTCAACGCGGTTCGATCCAGTAGATGTTGCTCGGTAAAATTTATAAGTGCCCAACTAGAACTGACAATCTTATCCAGTCCGATGGTGAGAAACGTATTTATCAGTAGATTGCTGGTTGCTGTGTCCCCATCGACTTGAGGAAACATGTTATCTCCGGTCGTGCGGTGCAGTAATTCATAGCCGAATAGTTTTTTCTTACGGCTGAAAATCGGTTGTCTGGCGATAAATATATTCATTGATGGCTATCTGGTTCCTATATCGAACATAAACAATACGAGGCGACCGGTACAACGTTGAGGTCCATATTGTTGAGAGTTGAATGCATTCGACGTTATTGCACTAGAATACGGCCTAAGGCGTAGTGGTCCTTCTGAAAACAGTTTTGGCGGCAGTACTTTTTATGGTTTGCAGACATATATTATCGAATACTATCCTATGGGAGACGCGGTTTGTGTTATAGCCTCTATACGCTGTGACCACCGCTCACCATGCCATCCAATCGTAACCTGTCTTGTGTCTTCTTTGAGTACAACCAGTTGAACTTCCAGATACTGTTCTGGGGTCAAACTGCCTAAGCGAGCAGCCCATTCAATTACGCAAACCCCGGTTCGTGTTTCAAGGTACTCGGAAAGACCTGCAGCTTCTATATCGTCTTCACCACTTAGGCGATAGCAGTCTAGATGATAGAGCGGATAACGGCCGGGATACTCATGTAACAGGGCAAAAGAAGGACTGGTTACATAATATTTCTCGGGTACCATCAGGCCACGGGCTATGGACTGGGTCAATGTGGTTTTTCCGGCCCCTAGGTCCCCGGTTAGAAGCAGAATATCTCCGGGAATGAGCAGTTGCCCGATCCTCAAACCAAAACGTTCTGTTGCAGCAAGGTTTTTGAGGATAAATCCGGCGCAGGTCCCCTTCTCAATCATTGGTCTTATTGGTGACAACTTCAGCACGAGGAAAAGTAAAAACGACCCTTGTGCCCTCACCCGGAGCTGTTTCGATACCCATTGTGCCGCCGAGCATTTTAACCCGTTCCGCCATAACCGTCATCCCTATTCCACGTTTGTCAGCAGGTATATTAGCTACGTCTTCCTTGGAAAAACCTTTACCGTCATCTTGAACAATTAACGAAATGGAATTCGGGTCTACCTGAAAGGTCAACTCTACATTTTCGGCATTCGAATGTTTACCGCTATTGCCGAGTGCGCCCTGGAGTAGACGATAAACAAGAACGTGCGAATCAGCAGGGACAAGAGCGCCAAGTGGTTGACCGTGAATAGTACAGGTAATACCAAAGACCTCGGAGAAACGTTGAACCAAATGATCTATGGCAGAATCAAGACCGAGATCATCAATAATAACCGGGCTGAGGTTCTTTGATAAATGACGGACATTTTCTATGATTTCGTTAATCGAAGACCGCAGCTCCTGCAGCCTGGACGAAACACGACAGTCTTCAGCAAGTTGTTCTTCGTCACATTCCTTTTCAATGATCCTGATCTGCAGTTTGAGAGCTGCCAGGGACTGTCCAAGTTCATCATGCAATTCAAGAGCAATACGTTTTTGCTCATTTTCTCTGGCATGAATCAGCGCCCCGGACAATGATCGCAGACGTTCTTCCGAATCCCTGAGATGTTCATTGGCCTTCTGCAGCAAACGATTTTTTTCCCACAGGGCATCGGCCAGTTTTTGGTTCTCTCTGGTCAGGCGCCAGGTCTGGGTCGCCTGTTCAAGAATCAACCTGAGTTGAACTATATCCCAAGGTTTCAGGACATACTGATAAATATGTCCACGGTTAATGGCATCGATGATGTCGGATACATCGATATATCCGGTAATAATGATACGTACGGTATCAGGGTGGATGGCATAGATGCTTGAGAGCAATTCAACCCCAGACATGCCGTCCATCCGCTGATCGGAAAGCACTACACTGATGCCGGATTCCTGCTGGAAAATTTCCAGGGCCTCTTCACCTGAAGAAGCGGTAATCACATCGTATTCTTCACTGAAACTGATAACGAAACTCTCGGTATTGATAGGGTCGTCATCCACAAAAAGAATTTTATCTTTTTCAGTAAAAACCGGAGTTGCTGTCTGTTGAGAGGTCGTCTCCATTTTCTTTTTTGATCACCTAGCCGATCAGTTTGCAACCGGTTTTATCCACCAGGTATTGAGAAACTGGTAGGGGTTATAGTATAAAGGCAAATTTTTGGGTTGACTGAATTTATTACTGTAGGCCAGTCGATGTGCGGCAAGATACCAGTTAGGTACCACATAGTATCCGTGCCAGAGTACACGATCAAGGGCATGGCTGGCAAGGATAAGCTCCTCTTGTGTTCGTGCGTACACGATTTTATCAACAAGTTCGTCAATGACCGGATTGCTGACCCCTGCCAAATTGCGAGCCCCTTTTCTCTCTGCTGAAACAGAAGACCAGTAATCCCGTTGTTCATTACCCGGCGATTGAGATTGTCCAAAACTGGTAACAACCATGTCAAAGTCAAAATTTTTCACCCGTTCTCCATAGAGGGCAGCATCAATGGTACGGTACGTCGCTTTTATTCCAAGTTTTTCCAGGTTACGGACAAAAGGTGCCATGACCCGTTCAAAGGATGGACTGACCAGAAGAATTTCAAAGGCCAACGGTTGAGCCTTTGTGTCACGCAGCACGCCGTCCTTCAGGCTCCATCCCGCCTGTTGGAGAATGTTTTTGGCCTGCCGCAGATTACCACGCAGACTACTTGGAGGCGTTGTTGTTGGTGGCTGCAGTGGTGTCGTAAAAACCGCTGCCGGCAATTGCGCGCGATGGGGCTCAAGCAGAGCCAGTTCATCCCCCTCGGGGATTCCGGTGGCTGCAAGGAATGAATTGGAAAAATACGAGTTACAGCGAGTGTATTGATCAAAAAACAGCGTTTTGTTGGTCCATTCAAAATCAAGCGCCAGACCAATGGCCTGACGAACTTGGGGGTTGGCAAAAAAGTCACGGCGGGTATTAAAAACAAACCCCTGCATGCCGGCATTGTTTTTATGGAGAAAGTGTTTTCTTATCAATTCACCGCTGGTAAAACGTCTTCCCTGCAGATCGCGTTGCCATTGTTTGGCGATATTGACGCTCATAAAGTCAAACTCACCGGCTTTAAAGGCTTCAACGCTGACGATCTGATCTTTAAAATATTTTACGGTTATCGTATCAAAATTAAACATGTGTTTTCGGGTCGGGTGATCCTGGGCCCAATAGTCGGGATTTCTGGTATATGTTATTGATTTACCGCTATTTACAGCGCTCACGCGATACGGGCCCGAACCAATAGGGGCTTGCATGGCTTGTTTTCCGGAAAGCGGATCAAAGCCGAATTTTTCAAAAAATGATTTGTTCAGAACCGGTAACTGGGCGGCTATCATGTGCAGCTCCCGATTGGGTTGTGCAAAATTAAACCGTATTCTCTGTGTATCTAAAATCTCAGATCCGGTAATATCCTGGAGATATATTTGATAAAAGGGATGCGCCTTTTCGCTTTTTAACGTTGCCAGGGAGTACGCTACATCTTCGACAGTGACCGATGTGCCGTCTGAAAATCTTGCCTGTTCGTTTATGGTAAAAGTAACTGATTTTTTGTCATCGGCCAGTTGTATGTCCTTTGCGATCAAACCGTATTCGGCAAAGGGTTCATCAAGACTTGGAACAGCAAGGGTTTCAAAAACAAAGATATTTAAACCCAAGGGAGGCTCGCCCTTAAGAGTAAAGGGGTTCATTTTGTCAAAGCTGCCCAGGTCGTGGAGGACCAGCTGGCCGCCCTTAACGGCATCGGGAGAAGTATAAGCAAAATGCTTGAAATCGGGCGGGTATTTCAATGTGCCATCAATGGAAATGCCATGGTCTGCAGCAGCTATTACCGGGAGCAACAGGAGTAAGTAGAGCAAGACCTGAAAAAATGAATTCATAATTGTAGAGTTAGGGAAAATAGATATCGGAATAGTAGTTATGCAATATAACGGTCTATAATCGAAAATCTTAATAATCGAAAACCTTTTTTAGTGTAGATTGATGAATGCCTTATCGTTCAGGGCAAAAAAAATACTGATTACCATCAAAGCTCAGCTATTAAATGGATATGCCAGTGCGGCCTTCGATGTAGGGGGCTGAATTTTTTCACCAATCCGGGAGACAGATT
>CALZIH010000167.1 GCA_945787305.1 uncultured Desulfobulbaceae bacterium
AATCGCACGCCCTCAACCACCTCGGCAACACCAAAAGCGGCGGCCCCGCATTCGGCAAAGATACGGGCGCATTCTTCCATCCCATGTCCGTAGCCATCGGCCTTAACCAGTGCCATAACAGCAACACCATGGGCATGCTGCCGACATAGCATGAAGTTATTACGCAGGGCGGATCGACTCACCTCTACCTTGTTCAGTGATTCAATCATTATGTATCCATTGCCACCAGGCAAGCCAGCCGTGACGACTTGAAAACAGCAAGGCCCAACCAATAGCCATGTATAGCGTACCAATCACCATACCCGGCTCAATCAGCATACGCATGCCGATACCGAAGAGCATCATCAAGGCAACGAGTAACCAGGTTTTCCAGGAATAGACCGCGCCTATGCAGGTAATATCATCAAACTCCTTGATTCGACGAATTGAGCGAACAGCTGTCTTATCCAGGATAAAAATCGATTTCAAGGTACCGAGCATTACTGCCGGCAAGATAAGAAATCGGGGGAGACCGGAACCAAACCAACCCCACCCCCTGATCATTAACAGGATACCTATTGAGCTCCAGAGCAAGGGCGCTAGAAACAGGTGAGCGGAGCGTCGTGCTCCTGGCTTTATTCGCTGAACACCTCTCTGCTTCATAGATAAATCAACGCCCTACCCGTTCCCTTAAAACGACATAAGCCCACCCCCGCATGGGGATGGGCTTACTGTCAGCCAACTGAAGGGTAAAAAGAATTACACTTCGGTGACGGTGATGACACCCTCAGGGCAAACTTCAACGCAGGTCTCACAACCCAGGCACTCATCTGCCTCTACGGGCTCAGCTTTGCCGTCAACCATTTCAAAAACCTGAGCAGGGCAGGCGCCTACACACTCCTCATCGCCGACACAATTGTCTTTATCAACAACGATTTCCCACATGGACTTAACCTCCAAGAAAAGATAAAAAAATAAAAAGAGTATAACAACCTTTTTCAGGCCCTGCGACATCTGATTTTTCATCCGCGCAGGGTGAGTTCCCTCTACCGAAAGCTCAGGGGTTTGTCAAGATAAAAAGGCAGATGAAACATCCAACCGCTGTGGACAGTTAACCGCCTGATGAATAGACAAAAATACCACTGTTTCAAATAAACGTCGTAAAAGTCAAAAGAAAAAAATATATTGACCATCTAGCTGTTAACAGAATATCATTTTGAACTATTCCACAACCTAAGGGTGCCTTGAAAAATTAGGTTTTTCGTTCAAGGGCAGGTACGGGTAGACTCCGAAGCATGCGAATAATTTTACCTCAGGCAGGATATTCCCAGGATAAAATTTTAAGCATAACGCCGAGATCGAGCGAAAATACAAGTATTCAAGGTAGCCGTAATTCAAAAAAGTGACATACACATAAGGAACACAACATGCCTGCAAAAAAAGTAGCGGCTACAAACCGCCCAGCCGAAAAGGGTGAAATGGCCATGGTCGAAGGAATCCTTGAAGGCAGCCCCGACGGCGTCGGTGTTGCGGTTATCCGCCTGGACTGTGGTTGCCGGAAAATGGCAGCTATTGATAAAAATGGTGAGCCGGCCAGTAAAATAATCATGTACCGTGATCAGGCGGAGTCCATCTGTGCGCAGTGCAAAGAAGATAACGGTGATTTCATGCGAGTGACCGAGCAATTTATCAGCTGGTCCACACCCGAGCCCGACATCCAGACCAAAAAAATGATTGAAGCCAAAGTCCTTGGAGTGCAGGAAGAGCAGTCCAATTAACCATCTTCAACCCCATAAAAAAATAGAGGAGACAGGCCATGACAGAGAAAATTTTCCGTGTCAACATGTCCACATTAAACGCTACCCTTGAGGAAGTTCCTGCCGATTGGATGGGACTAGGCGGTCGTGGCCTGACCTCGACCATTGTCGCTGCTGAAGTTGAACCCACCTGTCATCCCCTTGGCAAAAGAAACAAGCTCGTTTTTGCCCCGGGCCTTCTTTCAGGCACCAATGCCGCCAATTCAGGACGCCTCTCCGTTGGGGCCAAGAGCCCCCTGACCGGAACCATTAAAGAGGCTAATTCCGGAGGAACAGCAGCACAGATGATGGCCAAAATCGGCTGCAAGGCACTGATCATTGAAGGACAGCCTGAAAACGACAACTGGTATAATATTGAGCTGTCTGATAACGGCATTACCGTCAACCAGGAAACCGAGCTCGTCGGCAAAGGCAACTTTGACGTCGTTGCCGGGGTACAGAGACGAACCGAGGACAAAAGCGGGATTATTACCATAGGACCTGCCGGAGAGATGAAGATGCTTGGCGCAAACATCTCGGTCAAGGATCCGGATTCTCATATTCGCTCAGGCGGTCGGGGTGGCCTTGGTGCCGTCATGGGTTCCAAGCAGGTAAAGTTGATTACCATAAAACCCACCGATAAAAAGATAGAGATCGCCGATCCGGATGCATTCAAAGACGCCAACCGTACCTTTGCCAAGGCGCTGGTAGATAATCCCATCAGCCAGGCCCTGGCCACATACGGTACCAATGTACTGGTCAACATCATCAACGAGGCTGGAGGCCTGCCCACCCGCAACTTCACCTCCGGTCAGTTTGACGGTCACGAAGAGATCTCCGGTGAAACCATGCACGACACCATTGTCCAACGTAAAGGAAAACCCAGACATAACTGTCATCCCGGTTGCGTCATCAACTGCTCCCAGATCTACAACGATGCGGAAAACAACTATAAAACCTCTGGTTTTGAATATGAATCCATCTGGGCAATGGGTGCCGACTGCTGCGTGGACAACCTCGATCACATAGCCGAGGCAGATCGTCTGATGGATGATATCGGCATCGATACCATTGAAACCTCTGTGGCCATGGGTGTTGCCATGGAAGGAGGCGTGCTTGAATTTGGCGACGGTGCCGGTATTTGTCAGATTCTGCGAGAAGATGTGGCCAAAGGAACTCCCCTTGGCCGGATCATCGGCAATGGTGCAGGATCAGTTGGCCGGGCCTTTGCAGTCACCCGGGTGCCGGTGGTAAAAAACCAGGCAATCCCTGCCTATGACCCCCGGGCAATCAAGGGCATTGGTATTACCTATGCTACATCAACCCAGGGCGCCGACCATACTATGGGCTACACCATTGCCACTAACATTCTCGGCGTCGGCGGCTCGCTTGATCCTTTGAGCCACGAGGGCCAGGTGGAACTCTCCCGTAATCTGCAGATTGCCACCGCAGCCATTGACTCCACAGGCATGTGTCTGTTCGTTGCCTTTGCCGCTCTTGACGATTCCACCTGCCTGCCGGCACTCATTGATATGATCAATGCCAGGTTCGGGATACACTTAACGGCCGACGATGTGACCAATCTGGGGATTCAAATATTGAAGACAGAGCGTGGCTTTAATGAGGCTGCCGGTTTTACCAACAAGGATGATCGTCTACCTGAATTCTTCAGTGATGAACCCATCGCACCGCATAACGTGGTCTGGGATATTTCCAACGAAGAAATCGACACGTTCTGGAACTTTTAATGACAACTGAAAACGACATATCCGTCATGGTCAAGCTGTTTGCCTTTTTCAGGGATAATCGCTTCAAACAGCAGGAGCAACAGTTCCCCGCCGGCACCACCGTGCGCGAGATTATTCTTGCCCAGCACATAGACCCTGAAGAGGTCGGTGTAACCATGATCAACTCCCGCCACTGCACCCTGGACCAAAAACCGGTCCAGGGTGACCAGATAGCAATCTTTCCGGTCATTGGAGGAGGATGACAGTGGATAAAAAAGACAACGATGACCCACAAAATCGTCGACGCGGTCACCGTGTCACTGTGCACGGAACGGTGGCAGAGGTTTATATTCCCGACAAGCGAGAAGGATTGAAAATAGTCCGGGACATGAGTCTTTATGGTTTATATCTGTTTGGAGAAACCGAGGCCAAACTCTACGACCGCTGTTATCTCAAAGTAAGCGGACTCAAAGACGAACAGATAGAACTTACCATGAAAATTGTTCGGCTGGACAAAAAAGGCGTGGGATTTGAATATCTGGATGTCCCCTACAACACCTGTGAACTCCTGCGAACACTCATGCTCTACCGAGCAAAAGACCCTCTTGAGACAGCAGAACTGTTCATCGAATCCTGTGACAAGGAGAACAAACGGGACGACTTGGATTAAACCCAGCACCTTCATCTCAACAGCCATATTCGACTGTGCCTGCTGACACTCCCCCTCATCCCCCCCTTTTCCCCACTACCAGTAGCTCGATAAATATTCCGCAACCCTCTAACCGGGAAAGCACAGGGCATTAGCCCGCAAGACGCTTTCCCCCTCCCCTGCATGCAAACGCCCTAAATCAATATCCCCTTGCCGGTGATGTCGTTAAGAGCGCCGAAAAAAGAACCGCCCGATAATGTGCATACTGTGCATGTTTACACCGGTGATCCGCAATAAACCATAAAAAACACAATGTGCACTGTGTGCAACGGAAAAATAGCTGTGCAAAGTGCAAAAATCATTGTGCAAGAAGGCAAAAACTCTTGCTTCAGAAATCCATTTGGTTATAAAAAAACTAAAAAGAGATGTGGATGCACTGTGCTGATGGGATCAGATAAGCCGCACTTCTTTTTCAATCCGACTTTAAGCGGTGAACGATAACGCTCTGACATGTAAATTTTTACATACCAGCGCGTACTACAACGAGACATAAAAACAACGCCTGTAAAAAATGCATTTCATGTGCTGAAAAGATAAACGCACAAAGCTAAACGGAAAATAGGAGATGTCTTATGGAGCCAAATGTTGCGGACAGCGCAAAAACTCAGGTAAATGGGGTTTCACGAAGGGACTTTATTAAATTCTGCACAGGAGTTGCCGCTTCCATGGGGCTATCTGCAAGTTTTGTCCCCGAAATTGCTGCGGCTGTTACTTCACCGCAAAGACCTCCCGTAATATGGCTTTCCGGCCAGGAGTGTACCGGATGCGTAGAGTCGCTCCTGAGAACAGACCACCCCACCATTGACAACCTCATCTTTGATCTTATCTCGCTTGAGTATTCAGAAACATTAAATGCGGGTTCAGGACATCAGGCAGAACACCATCGAGCGATGTCTATTGAGGCCAACAAGGGCAAGTTCATTCTTGTTGTTGACGGCGCCATACCAGTGAAAGATGGTGGAGTGTATTGCCAGATAGCCGGCAAACCGGTTCTCGATATCCTCAACGAAACAGCACCGCAGGCGGCAGCAGTCATTGCAATTGGCTCTTGCGCCGCCTGGGGCGGTGTCGCCGCAGCCTCACCTAACCCAACAGGCGCGACACCGGTCCATGAAATCCTAAAAGACAAAGGGATACCAGTGGTCAACATCCCGGGATGCCCACCCAATCCTTATAACTTTCTCACCACGGTTATTCATTACCTGACATTTAACAAACTTCCCGCCCTTGACGATAAGATGCGTCCAAAATTTGCCTACAGCAGGCGCATCCACGAGAATTGTGAACGACGTCCACACTTTGATGCAGGTCGTTTTGCCGAAGAGTTTGGCGACGAAGGCCATCGTCAGGGGTACTGCCTCTACAAACTTGGCTGCAAAGGTCCGGAAACTTTTAACAATTGCTCCACTGTACACTTTGGAGGCGTTTCCTCAACCGGCTGTTGGCCAGTAGCAACCGGAGCCCCATGTTTTGGCTGCTCAGAAGAAAACGTTGGTTTTTCCAGCCCGTTGTTTGCAAAGGCAAAAGTCACCTCCCCCACCCCTCCTTTTGCCTTTAACGATGCTGTACCGGGGCAGAAAGGCGGTGCTAAAAACTTTGCCTATGGCGTAGCCGGTGCTGCCATCGGTGCGACAGCGGTTGCTCTCGTCAAGAAAGACGGCAAAAAAGAATGAACCACCAGCACGTGGGAGCGTAAAGACAATGACAATAAACAGACGTGATTTTCTCAAAATTTCCGCGAGCACTGGACTGGCGCTGGCAGCCACCTCTGGTAGCGGTCTTGCCAGCGAAACACCAAAGCTTTCCCCCGATGCAGTTGGCATTCTATACGACGCAACCCTCTGCATCGGCTGCATGTCATGCATGGTGAACTGCAAAAAGGCCAACTCGGAACCTGGCGGAGCCCTGTATCATAAAAAGACAGCCGGCACAGTCCCCTATGAGCATGTCACTCAAGACGAAATCTATGATGCCCCGACAGGACTCTCCGACAAGACGCTCTGTATCATCAAACAATATCGTGACCAGTCTACAGAAGCGGAAAAAGGAAACTCCTCATTTATCAAACAACATTGTCTCCACTGTGTTGATCCTGCCTGTGTCTCCGTCTGCCCGGTTGCAGCATTAAAGAAACAGCCGGATACGGGAATTGTCACCTATGACAAAAACAAATGTTTTGGCTGTCGCTATTGTCAGGTAGCCTGTCCCTTTGGCATTCCAATGTATGAATGGGAAAAATCCTCCCCCTCAGTGGTCAAATGCCAACTGTGCAACCATAGATATGCGCAAGGTAAATACTCTGCCTGTTGCGAAAACTGCCCGACCGGAGCTTCAC
>CALZIH010000168.1 GCA_945787305.1 uncultured Desulfobulbaceae bacterium
GGTGATGAGGCTGTTTCTTTTCAGGGTCTTGATGGTCGTTCACCGGCAGAAATTCCTTCCGAAGAGATACGCAAGACCCTGCAGGAATCAGGGTTATGGTGCGGTTTCCGAACCCGGCCCTATGGGAAGATCCCGGCAGTTGATGCCACTCCGTCCTCCGTCTTTATTACTGCAATTGACACGGAACCCCTGGCCGCCGACCCTGCCGTCGTCATTGCTCATTACAAAGATGATTTCTGTCTGGGGTTGGAGATCCTGAGTCAATTTCTCTCCGTACCGCTAAACCTATGCCTGGCAGATGGATTTGATACTTCCGGCCTGCCGACCCAAGGTATCAACCTCTATGGATTCAGCGGCCCCCATCCTGCAGGCCTGCCGTCTACCCATATCCATTTTATCGATCCGGTCCACAACGGCAAACAGGTCTGGCACATTTGCTATCAAGATGTCATAGCTGTCGGCCACCTCTACAGGACAGGTCTTTTGATGACCGAACGGATTATTGCATTGACAGGACCTGGTGTACAACAACCAGCCCTGCTCCGTACCCGGCATGGAGCCCTGATTGAAGAGGTCTGCAGAGGGCTGCTGGACAGCAGTGACGTATACAGGATAATTTCCGGATCTATATTGGAGGGAAGGCACGCTGCCGGCATCTACGCCTATCTTGGCCGATATCACAGGCAAATCAGCGTCATCCGTGAACAGAATGGCCGCGGATTTTTCAATTGGATAACGCCGGGAAAAGATCGTTTCTCCATAACCGGGCTTGTTGTCTCTTCACTGCTGCCTAAAAAAACCTTTCCCATGATCACTGCTGTCTGGGGAGGACACCGGGCCATTTTCCCTTTAGGCACCTATGAGAAAGTCATTCCCCTTGACATCATTGCCACCCCTCTCCTGAAAAGCCTTGCAGTTGGAGACACCGAAAAGTCCACGGCCCTTGGATGCCTGGAACTCGTCGAGGAGGATCTGGCGCTCTGTACCTTTGTCTGCCCCGGTAAAAACGATTTTGGCCCCATGCTGCGCAATACTCTGACAACCATTGAAAAAGAAGGCTGAATCGACCCGGTACTCCTATGAAAATACTCGAAAAATTTCTCGACAACCTCGCCCCGAAATTCCTGAAGGGCGGACGCTTTGAGCGCTGGTATCCCCTCTATGAGGCGCTAGACACCATTCTCTTTGCCAGCAACAGGGTAACGGAAAAAGCACCGCATGTGCGGGATGCCATGGACATGAAGCGGATCATGACCACGGTTCTCATTTCCCTTATCCCCTGCGTCATCATGGCCATGTGGAACACCGGACACCAGGCCAACATGGCCTTGCAGGCAATGGGCTTGGATATGCCTGCTGGCTGGCGCGGGCCCATTCTGACAATGGTCGGCTGTGATCCTGAAAGCCTTGTTTCCAACCTGGTTCATGGCTGCCTGTATTTTCTTCCAATATACATTGTAACCATGGTTGTCGGTGGTATATGGGAGGTGGCATTCAACCTGATCCGCGGCCATGAGGTGTCCGAGGCTTTTATGGTCACCGGCCTGCTGTTTCCCTTGACGTTACCCGCCACAACACCCCTCTGGCAGGTTGCCTTCGGCATCTCTTTCGGTGTCGTTTTCGCAAAGGAGGTCTTCGGCGGTGTCGGACGCAATTTTATGAACCCGGCTCTGGTTTCAAGGGCCTTTATCTACTTTGCCTACCCGGCGCAGATGACCGGTGACAAGGTATGGACTGCGGTGGACGGCGTCACAGAGGCTACGCCACTTGCCACCCTGGCTGCTGCAGAACCCGGACAGACAATGCAGTCAATTGATATCACCTGGAGCCAGGCCTTTCTGGGCACGATCCCCGGTTCGCTTGGTGAAACATCAGCCCTTGCCTGTCTGCTGGGAGCGGCACTGTTGCTCATTACCCGGATTGCCTCCTGGCGAATTATGACCTCTATGCTCCTCGGTGGGCTTGGAACCAGTCTGGTGTTATGGCTGGTAGGCAGCTCGACAAATCCGTTGTATGCCATCCCGCCTCACTGGCATCTGGTTCTTGGCAGTTTTGCCTTTGGACTCGTATTCATGGCCACCGATCCTGTCTCGGCAGCAAATACCATGATCGGTAAGTGGATCTATGGTGCCTTTATTGGTGTGCTCACAATTTTGATTCGCGTTGCAAATCCAGCCTTTGCAGAAGGTGTCATGCTTGCGATTCTGCTGGGCAATGTCGTTGCTCCACTCATTGATTACTTTGTTATTCAGGCTAACATTAAACGAAGGATGCTCCGTCATGGCTAAAAAGAAAGAGCCCGCCGCCAAACCGTTTTATTCAGTTCTGGTGCTGGCCTTTGTCTGTTCTGCTCTTGTTGCCGGAGCAGCAGTCGGCCTACGACCCAGGCAGGAAGAAAACCGTCAGCTTGATCAGAAAAAAAATATTCTGCGGGCTGCCGGACTCTACGATACAAACAAGCCGGTTAACACGCTGTTTTCAGTCATCGAAACACGCATCGTCGATCTGGACACCGGTGAATTTATCCCGCAGAACGAACTCCCCCCAGATTCGTATAACCAACTGAAAGCTGCGTTCAGTTCCACACTAGGTCGCCCCCTCGATCAAGAGGCAGACATCGCCGGTATACGGCGAATAGAAAAATACTCACTGGTCTATCTTGTTAAAGAAAATAATACTACGACCCAGATCATCCTGCCCGTCCGCGGTAAAGGGCTGTGGTCAACCATGTATGCCTATGTTTCGCTCGATGCCGATCTGACAACTATCCGCGGCATCAGCTTTTATGAGCATGGCGAAACACCAGGGCTCGGGGGCGAGATAGAGAACAGCAAATGGCAGGCCGGCTGGCAGGGTAAAAAAATATACAGTCCGGAGCAGACCCTCGCTCTGCAGGTAGTCAAGGGCAAGGCGCCGACCTCCGGCGAAGAAGCTCAATATCAGGTCGACGGTCTGTCAGGAGCGACAATGACGGCGGACGGCGTCAACGACCTCATGCATTTCTGGTTTGGCGACCATGGCTTCAAATCGTTTCTTGAGAAATTAAAAACCAAGGGAGGCAACAATGTCTGAATCAAACAGGGAACTGCTGACCCTTTCCATCTTTCAGCGCAACCCGATTGCCCTGCTTGTCCTGGGTATCTGTTCAGCCTTAGCGGTAACCTCCCAGATGAAGACCGCCCTGGTCATGTCCATCTGTGTTATCCTGGTGGTGGCTTTTTCCAGTCTGACAATCAGCATTGTACGCTTCCAGATACCAAACAGCGTCCGAATCGGCATCCAGATAACCGTCATTGCCACCCTGGTCATCCTGATCGATCAGTTTCTCAAGGCCTTTTATTTTGACCTGTCAAAACAGCTTTCCATTTATGTCGGCCTTATCATCACCAATTGTATTGTCATGGGCCGGGCCGAGGGCTTTGCCATGAGTAACCCTCCTGTTCCCAGCTTTATCGACGGCATAGGCAATGGCCTGGGCTACGGCCTCGTACTCCTCTTTGTGTCATTTTTCCGGGAGCTGTTTGGATCGGGAACACTGTTTGGCTATGAAATACTGAAACTCGCCTCGGAAGGTGGCTGGTACCAGCGAAATGGCCTGTTTATCCTACCGGTCAGTGCGTTCTTTCTCATTGCTTCGCTTATCTGGCTCTTCAGGACCATTGATCCCGCACAACAGGAGAAAGAATAATGGGCCATTATTTCGACATTATTTTCAGATCAATCTTTATTGAAAACCTGCCGCTCACGTTTTTCCTGGGCATGTGTACGTTTCTCGCTATTTCCAAAAAAGTTTCGACCGCCATCGGCCTTGGCTTTGCGGTTGTTGTTCTGCTTGTGATAACCGTACCGATCAACAACCTCCTGCTTAATTTTGTTCTCAAACCAGGCGCCCTTGCCTGGGCCGGTCAGCCAAACCTTGACCTGACCTTCATCGGCCTGCTGACATATATTGGGGTCATTGCGGCGGTTGTCCAAATCCTGGAAATGTTTCTCGATCGTTTCTCTCCTGCCCTATATAATACCCTTGGCATTTTTCTGCCGCTGCTCACCGTTAACTGCGCCATCTTCGGCGGATCACTTTTCATGGTCGAACGCGACTATACCTTTGCCGAGAGTATAGCCTACGGTTTCGGTGCCGGTGCCGGATTTTTCGTGGCAGTGGTCCTTTTGGCCGGTATCAGAGAAAAACTGGAGTACGCCATCCCCCCCGAAGGACTACGGGGTCTGTGTGTGACTTTTATTTGCGCAGGCCTCATGGCCCTGGCCTTCATGGGGCTTGCAGGATTTTAACCATATTTATCCCACATGATACGTTTTCAGGTGCAAACGCATGAATGAAATTTTCTTTGGTGTACTCTGCTTTCTGATTATTCAGCTAGTTTTGGTCACGCTGATTGTCGTTGCCAAGAAGACCCTTGTGCCGAGCGGAGATATTTCCATCCTTATCAATGATGATAAACAAGTCACAACCGAACCTGGCGGCAAGCTTTTGACAGCACTGGCCGACCAGGATATCTACCTGTCGTCTGCCTGCGGTGGCGGTGGAACCTGTGGGCAATGCAGGGTAAAAGTTGATGAAGGAGGAGGCGCCATTCTGCCTACTGAACGTTCCCTGATCAATAACGCCGAGGCAAAAACCGGAGTAAGACTTTCCTGCCAGGTGCCCGTCAAGCACGATCTCAAAATTCATGTGCCTCCTGAAATGCTTGATGCGCGCAAATGGAAATGCACGGTTCGGTCCAACAATAACGTTGCCACCTTTATAAAAGAGCTGGTGCTTGAGTTACCTCCGGGAGAAGAGGTCAACTTCAAACCCGGCGGTTTCATCCAGATCGAAGTACCTGCACACATCCTTTCCTATTCAAGTTTCGACATTGATGAACGCTTCCTGGCAGACTGGAAAAAATTCAAGATGTTCCAATACGAATCCCATGTTCACACCCCTGTCACCAGGGCGTATTCCATGGCCAACTATCCGGGTGAAAAAGGAATAATCAAACTCAATATCAGGATTGCCAGCCCACCTCCCGGCGGACCTCCCGATATCCCGCCTGGTCAGGTTTCATCCTATATCTTTAACCTGAAAGAAGGCGATGAAGTCACTATCTCCGGACCGTTTGGCGAGTTTTTCATCGAGGAAAGCGATTCTGAAATGGTATACATTGGCGGCGGCGCCGGTATGGCGCCCCTTCGCAGTCACATCTTTGACCTGTTTAAGGCACTTGAAACAAAACGAAAAGTTTCCTACTGGTATGGTGGCCGCAGTAGCCAGGAAGTCTTTTATGCAGATGAATTTGAGGAATTGGCCAAGCAACATGAAAATTTCTCATTTCATGTCGCCCTTTCCGATCCACAGCCTGAGGATAACTGGGAGGGATTAACCGGGTTTATTCACCAGGTTCTCTTCGATAACTACTTACAAGACCATCCGGCCCCGGAGGATATCAACTATTATATGTGCGGTCCGCCCATGATGGCCAAAGCTGTCGTTGAAATGCTTGACAATCTTGGTGTGGAACCTGAGAACATTCATTCCGATGATTTTGGCGGCTGAGAATATACGATGTCCGAATTTCTCCTGACCCTGTTCATTACCTTTGTTGCCATTAGCCTTGTCGCTTTTCTTATTAATTACTGCCGTCGACGCCTCCGGAAAACACCACACGGCTTAACCGGAATGTGTCATAAAAGCGGTGGAACCATATGCTCAACCTGTCAGGACAAGGCGAAAGAGGACGAGCCGGATTCCTGAATCAAGCCTGCTGGTCTTTATTGTCTATCAAAAATCCACCATCCCAGAAATAAGGAACATGGCAAACGATATTTCACCCCACATCCGGATTTGGATGCACCTGATTTGACAACGTCAGGAATAGTCTTAAGTTCCCGCTCTCCTACCGATTGTTGATCTTGCCACGGGGGTTAACCTTTAAAAAGCCCATTTCGCAAAACAGGTAATTCTACCTATAAGCCATGAGGTAGTATAAGAATTGGATTGTTTTTGAATCGATGTCCTTCTCTTGGACATAACAATTTAACCGATCCAATAGCTTTCTCGGAATATATAACCTCGGTTTCTTCTTCGCTTTTTGGTTTGTGAATAAATAGTTTTCTATCGTCGACGGGAGTGGCAGAGTTTAAGGAAATAATAAAAAACAGACGGCCGGGCTGTAAAGATATTCCTGACCATTCGTGACGGTATTTACCTCATCAGGAAATTCAGGTCTGAATCAAAAGTTACCCTCCCACACGGTAGCGTTGACCCTACCCATTTCGATTTGACAATGAGGTGATATGAGGCTTGATAACATTTCAGCTGGAAAGAGTTGCCCCTCGCAAAGGCACAAGTTTTTTACTGATGTCTAGCAGTACGCCATCCATCGACGGCCGTTCACTGAATGGAGGGCGAAACTGGAACCTTTGTGGTCGATCTCTGCCTGCAAGCCTGTTGTAACCTGACGAATAGTGCGAACAGGGCAATCCGCACCAAGATTTAGAACAACCTCCCAGGTTATTCCACCATCATGGGATACAAG
>CALZIH010000169.1 GCA_945787305.1 uncultured Desulfobulbaceae bacterium
TCATGAATAATACCGTGGCTTCACCCTTTGGCGCATCTCGTCTGCTGCAGGTTGGCAATACGCAGTACACGTTCTATGCAATCAAGGCTATAGAGCAACATGGCCTCTGTACCATTGCCCGTTTGCCCTTCTCCATCCGTGTCCTGCTTGAAAACCTGCTGCGGCACTGCAACAGCGGTGTGGTCAAAGAGGAGGATGTCGTCAACCTGGCATCCTGGCAGGGGGGGGGGGCACCTCGCGGATCCATTCCGTTTATGCCCGGCCGGGTGGTCCTGCAGGATTTTACCGGGGTGCCGGCCCTTGTCGATCTGGCAGCTCTTCGGGCAGCGGTTGCCCGTCATGGTGGGGACCCGGAGATGATGAACCCTTTCATTCCGGCCGATTTGGTTATCGATCACTCTGTTCAGGTGGATTGTTTCGCTTCACATGATGCCTATGACTGCAATGTGCAGCACGAGATGGATCGCAATCATGAGCGCTATACCATGCTGCATTGGGGTGAGCAGTCCTTTACCAATTTCAGGGTCGTCCCGCCCGGTACCGGGATCGTCCATCAGGTCAATCTTGAATACCTTGCCTCCGTGGTGCAGGCAGATGGAAAAGGCGACAGCATCCTGGCCTACCCCGACACTGTTCTCGGTACAGACTCCCACACGACAATGATTAACGGCCTTGGGGTACTCGGTTGGGGGGTCGGCGGAATTGAGGCCGAGGCGGTTCTCCTTGGCCAGCCCTACTCCATGCAGATTCCCGAAGTTGTCGGGGTGAAGCTGACCGGGCAGCTGTCTAGTCTTTGCACGGCCACCGATCTGGTCTTGACCATAACCCAGTTCTTGCGTGATAAAGGCGTGGTCGGGCGTTTTGTTGAGTTTTTCGGCCCCGGCATGCTTGGTCTCAGCCTACCTGATCGGGCAACCATTGCCAACATGGCACCGGAGTATGGAGCAACCATGGGCTTTTTTCCGGTGGATGGGGAAACGATTCGCTACCTTCGGGAAAGCGGCAGAACTGAACAGCAAGTACATCTCGTCGAACAGTACTGTAAAGAACAGCATCTTTTCATCGACGAGAAGAGTGCAGAACCGGAATACAGTGTAGCCTACACCATAGACCTTGCCGAGGTCGAACCGAGCCTGGCCGGACCGCGCAAACCACAGGAGCGTGTCCCCCTGGCTGCAATGAAAGAGCGTTTCAGTGTTAATTTTCCGCAGAGGCCAAGCGAACCCGACCTCAGGACCGACAAAGACGGCTGGGCTGAAGAAGGAGGAGCTTGTAGAGTTCCTGATACCCCGGAAGAAAGCGAGGTGGATTGTGGGGCGAGCCTTGAGCAGGGAATGCCTGTTGCGGCGGGCGAAAAGGAACAACTCCGGGATGGTTCGGTAGTTATCGCCGCCATTACCAGTTGCACCAACACCTCAAACCCTGCTGTTATGCTCGGCGCCGGCCTGTTGGCACAAAAGGCCGTTGCACGGGGTCTGCGTTCTAAACCCTGGGTTAAAACCAGCATGGCGCCCGGTTCCAAGGTTGTCAGCCAATACCTCGCATCAAGTGATCTTCTTGAGCCCCTGGAAATCCTGGGTTTTCATGTTGTCGGTTACGGCTGCACGACCTGCATCGGCAACAGCGGTCCTCTGCATTCCGTCATCGCCGATGATATTGTCGAAAACAATCTGAAAGTGGCGGCCGTACTCAGTGGTAACCGCAACTTTGAGGCGCGTATCCATCCCCTTGTCCATGCCAATTATTTAGGCTCTCCGCTGCTGGTTGTCGCCTATGCCCTTGCCGGAACAGTGGCCATTGATCTTGAGAAAGAACCGTTGGGAGTCGATACTGCGGGAGAAGAGGTGTATCTTCGAGATATCTGGCCGACACCCGATGAGATTGAGGCCCTTATGTCGAAAACCCTCTCTCCGGAACTCTTTACAGCCAGTTATAGCGATATTTTCTCCGGCAACGAACGGTGGAAGGAACTGGCAGTGTCTTCGAGCAGCCTTTTTCCGTGGGATGAAGCATCCACCTATATTAAGGAACCACCGTTTTTCAAGAATCTGGCTGTGGAACCAGGGCCGGTATCTGATATCAGCAGCGCCCGTATCCTGGCTATTTTCGGTGACACAATCACCACCGATCATATCTCGCCTGCCGGGGCTATTCCGGAAGACAGTCCTGCGGGGCAGTATCTGCAGGAACTTGGTATTGTCCCGGAGGCCTTCAACAGTTACGGTTCCCGGCGCGGCAATCACCAGGTGATGGTGCGCGGTACCTTTGGCAATATTCGTATCCGCAACAAAATGGTTGAGCGGGAGGGCGGCTACACCCTTTTCATGCCTGACGGAACAGAGAGGAGTATCTATGATGCCGCCATGGAGTACCAGGCGTCAGCGACGCCATTGGTGATCGTTGCCGGCAGGGACTACGGGACCGGGAGTTCACGAGATTGGGCGGCCAAGGGAACAATGCTGCTTGGGGTAAAGGCGGTGATTGCCGTCTCCTTTGAACGCATTCACCGCAGTAACCTTGTTGGCATGGGGGTACTGCCACTGCAGTTTGCTGCCGGCACGGATGGCGAGTCGCTTGCTCTTGATGGCAGTGAAGTGGTAACAATCAGCGGTCTTGCAGGGGCGCTGGAGCCTGGCATGCAGGTCACGGTAACGGTTGAGCGCGGGGATGGCCGCAAACCGACCGGTTTTCAGGCCATCGTCCGTCTGGATAATCAGGTGGAGCTGGAATACTATCGCCATGGCGGTATCTTGAACTACGTGCTCCGGCAAATGCTTGCCCAGCATTAGCTTACTGTCGCTCGGATGCCGGAGTCGTGTAGTCAAATTACACACATCTCTATGTCAGGAGAACGTGATTCTGCCATGCAGTAGGGAAAACACAGGTTGGCTCGTCTTTTTCCTAGCGGAAACGTTTGTTAAGTTCCTGCAGTACCTCATTGCCGGGACAGAGTTCACTTGTATCCATAGTGTTTAACGGTTTCGCCGACGTTTCCAGAATCTCATGGGTGTCTTTACTTTGCGGGTCCAGGTAAATGATACCGGTGAGAATATCGTTCGCCTCTTTTGCCTTCTCAAGTTCGGCAATGGCTGCACTGCGACTGCTGATGCCGGTTTTCTTTTTCTGTTTATGAATCCTAAGGGTGCTGCCGTCGTGCAGGGTGACGGGTATTGTCGAGCCGTCCGGATAGTCGGCGGTGATCTCCTGACGGTGCGGTATAAAGTCGAACGTTGCCGTTGCTTCCATGTGTTCGCGGACCCAGGAATAGCTTTTTGTTGATGTCGGCACGTTGTTAAAGGTTACGCAGGGGGATATAATGTCTAAAAATGCCAGTCCCTTATGGGCAATGGCCGCTTTCAGCATCGTAACGATCTGCTTCTTGTCACCGGAAAATCCGCGGCCGACGAAACCGGCACCAAGCTGAATAGCCAGCTCGCACAAGTCAATGGACTCCAGTGCGGCCGGGTCTCCTTTTTTCGTTTTCGACCCTTTATCCGCTGTCGCTGAATCCTGTCCCTTGGTCAACCCATAACAGCCGTTATTCATGACGATGTACACCATGTCGAGATTGCGCCTGAGTATATGCGCAAACTGGCCCATTCCGATGGAGGCGGTATCGCCGTCTCCTGAGACCCCGAAGTAGACCAGATCTCTATTGGCCATATTGGCTCCGGTTGCCACCGAAGGCATACGCCCATGCACGGAGTTGAAGCCATGCGATTTGCCCAGGAAATAGGCCGGAGTTTTTGATGAGCAACCGATACCGGAGAGTTTGACAATCCGATGCGGTTCAAGATTCATTTCAAAACAGGCTGTTACGATAGCATTGGTGATAGAGTCGTGACCACAACCGGCGCACAAGGTCGAGATTGAGCCTTCGTACTCCTTTCTGGTGTATCCCAGGCTGTTTTTTTTGGATTCAGGGTGGCGAGCAGTCGGCTGAACGTAACTCATGCGTTTTCCTCCTGGGCAAGAGAAGCGGGGTACAGGTCCCGGCGACGGGTAAGGAGAGTGGAGTGAATCTGGTTGGTGATTATGGTAGCGGTAATCGGTAACCCGTTGAAATGGGTGACCGAGTCGAGTTTCCCCGGAGAAACCAGACATTCACCGGCTAAGAGCGTTTTCATCTGTGCATCGCGATTTTGCTCAATAGTGAAAACCAGATCATGCTGGTCAATAAAGTCGAACACTTCTTTCTGGAAAGGATAGGCAAGAATTCGCATCTCATTGATAAGGATGGACTGGTCTGCCAGCTGGTCGAGCGCTTCACGGGCAGCCTGGGTTGTCGTGCCGAAATAGAGGGCGCCGATTTTTGATTTTTTGTCTCGTATATTGATTTCAGGGCAGGGGACAAGGCCGCGTGCGGTTTCCCACTTGACCAGCAACCGTTTCATTCCGCGTTCGTAGGCCTGGCTTTCTTCCGTATACGCGGCATATTCGTTATGGGACGTGCCGCGGGTGGTATATGCCCCTTTTTCAGGGTGGGTGCCGGGATAGGTGCGATAGCAGATGCCGTCGCCATCGACATCGAGATAACGGCCCCACGGTTTTTGTAAGGCGTCCAGGGCCTCGGCGCTCATTACTTTGCCGCGATCATATGTTCGGTTATCATCCCATTCTAGCGGATCACAGAGGTGACTGTTCATACCGAGATCAAGATCGCTCATGACGATAACCGGTGCCTGCAGCCGGTCGGCGAGGTCAAAGGCATCCGCTGTCATCCGGAAACATTCATTCGGATCGCTTGGAAACAGTAATATGTTGCGCGTATCCCCATGCGATGCGTATGCCGAGGCAAGAATGTCTGCCTGTTGGGTTCTGGTAGGCATGCCGGTGCTTGGCCCGCAGCGCTGGACATTGATGAGTACCATGGGTATCTCGGCAAAATAGGCAAGCCCAAGAAATTCGGTCATCAGGGAGATCCCCGGTCCCGAGGTGGCGGTAAATGCGCGGGCGCCGTTCCAGCCGGCGCCAATGGCAATGCCGATGGCGGCCAGTTCATCTTCCGCCTGGATAACCGCATAGTTCCTTTTGCCGCTTTCCTGGTCTACCCGGTAGCGCCTGGCAAACCGTTCAAATGCTTCAGCAACGGATGTTGACGGGGTAATCGGGTACCATCCGGCAACGGTTGCCCCTGCATAGAGGGCGCCAAGGCCTGCGGCGGTGTTCCCGTCCATCATGATGCGCTCGCCAACTGCAGATGCCGGCTGGATCGAGAGCGCACAGCTGTCCGGGTGGTGTTCGCGTGCGTAATGAAAACCGATTTCCAGGGCCCGTAGATTCGGCTCCGCGAGTTTTGGTTTTTTACTGAATTGCCTGGTGATTGAATCGGAAACAGCATCAAGGCCGATGTCAAGCAGGGAGGCAAGGGCTCCGATATAGATTATGTTTTTCAGCAGTTGCCGCAGGCGCGGATCTGAGAATTCCGCATTGCACAGCGCCGTTAACGGAATATCAATGACGGTAATATCGTCTCGTTGAAATTCCTCGGGTAATTTCCGCGTCGCATCAAACAGGAAGTATCCACCCGGCTGCACCATGTCGTAGTCATGTTTCATTGTCTGGCCGTTTACCGCGACCATGAAATCAACGCCACCGCGGCGGCCCAGATAGCCTTTTCCGTTGACGCGCACTTCAAACCAAGTCGGCAACCCTTGAATGTTTGAAGGAAAGATATTTTTTGGGCTGATGGGAACACCGAGCCGATAGATAACCTTGGCAAACAGATCATTGGCGCTGGCGGATCCGGAACCATTGACGTTGGCAAACCGGACAACAAAATCGTTTACTCGTTCGATTTTCATGAGTCGTCTCCTGCCACTGCCGATTTGCATACAAACTTAAGCATCTTCCAGGCGGCTGTTGGACAGCGTTCTGCGCAAAGGCCGCAGTGGAGGCAGACGTTTTCGTCTTTGACCATCACTCTGCCGGTCGGCAGTTTCTCTGAAACGTAGAGGTCCTGCTGAAGGTTGGTTGCCGGGACGGTAAGACGTTGCCGAAGCTCTTCCTCGGGACCGTTTTCAATGAAATTGATACAGTTTGTGGGGCAGATATCAACACAGGCATCACATTCAATGCATAAGGGCGTCTCGAACACTGTCTGGACATCACAGTTATAACAGCGTTCAGCCTCTGTTTTACCGGCCTTGTTATCAAAACCAAGTTCCACTTCCACCAGACGGTCTTTGAGTGTTTTAGCTTTTGGTGCGTGGGGCACAAGTTGGCGCTGATCATCGGTCACGTGACTGTCATATATCCAGTCATGAAAACCGAGTTTCTGGTCGGCAAGGGTAACGTGAGGTGCCGGGCGATCATGCAGATCCTTTCCCCGACAGTACAGGTCGATGGAGATTGCCGCTTCATGGCCGTGTGCGACAGCGGTAATAATGTTTTCCGGCCCAAATGCCGCGTCACCGCCAATAAAAACATTGGGGATACTGGTCTGCAGGGTCAACTCATCCAGGACAGGCATGCCGCGGTCTGT
>CALZIH010000170.1 GCA_945787305.1 uncultured Desulfobulbaceae bacterium
TGACAAGTCAATTCAGAATGATAACAATAAAATTGCATTAGACTTGGCAATTGAGGGGGATTACCCTGCAACCACTGAATTTCCCGGCAGCACACCCGAACAAAAAAAGGGTTACAGGAAAGATCCTGCAACCCTTTGAAATGTCGTGGTGGAGGTAAGCGGGATCGAACCGCTGACCTCATGAATGCCATTCAAGCGCTCTCCCAGCTGAGCTATACCCCCACGCAAAATTTTACTTCGGGCTCTGATACCATGCTTTGACTTCTCTTGTCAAGCAGTAATCGTTTATTGAGGTGTTCTCTCTCTTCCCCCTGTTTTCTTATCTCCACAGGACTCTTCTGAGGGAAAACGGCTGGAATTAATGCTTCTCTTTTGCTGCTTTTTCTTCCGGGTCGACCTATATCGGTTGCTAATATGCTGTTGTCTTGATACAATACCAGTTTTGTTTGAAATCTATCGGCAGCAAAGTGCAGGTGTAAACGTTCCTCTTGCTGTGCTTTTGCAACAGTTGAGGGCTGCAGATTGGTCCGATGGAAAAAAACGTGGTATTGGCTTCCCGCCGTCAACCTTTTATTCAGGATAGGTGGGGCAGATCCACTGTACAATATAAGCTTACAACCATAGGTGATATCGGATGTTTTCTCCGTTTAATTTTCTTTTTGGCTGGATGTCGAACGATCTTGCCATAGATCTTGGCACCGCAAATACCGTGCTCTATGTCAAGGGTAAAGGTATTGTTTTGCGGGAGCCGTCAGTTGTTGCCGTTCGACAGGACATGCGAGGCAGCAAGGTACTGGCCGTTGGCAGAGAGGCCAAGGAAATGTTGGGAAAGACACCGGGAAATATCGTTGCCATTCGGCCAATGAAGGATGGCGTGATTGCTGACTTTGAAGTTACCGAGGCCATGCTCCGTTACTTCATTAACAAGGTGCATAATCGTCGAACCCTGGTCCATCCCCGGATCATTGTTTCCGTACCCTCCGGTATTACTCAGGTGGAAAAAAGGGCTGTACGCGAGTCTGCGGAATCAGCCGGTGCCCGTGAAGTCTATCTGATCGAAGAGCCCATGGCTGCAGCAATTGGAGCGGATCTCCCAATTACCGAGCCCACCGCAAATATGATTATTGATATCGGTGGCGGCACCACTGAAGTGGCGGTCATTTCCCTGGCCGGCATTGTCTATGCCAAATCCGTCCGGGTTGCCGGTGACAAGATGGATGAATCCATCTTGCAGTATATTAAACGAAAACACAATCTGGCCATTGGTGAACGAACAGCGGAGCTGATCAAAACCACTGTTGGTAACGTGAAGCCGGAAGAGCCGTACGAGACCATGGAGATCAAGGGAAGGGATCTCGTTTCCGGAGTACCGAAAACCATGACGGTTACCTCAAAGGAGATTCAATCTGCAATTTCCGAACAGGTCGATGTTATTGTTGATGCTGTCCGTGTGGCCCTGGAGGTTACCCCGCCGGAACTTTCCGCCGACATTGTTGACCAGGGTATTGTTCTGACAGGGGGGGGCGCCCTGCTGAAAAATCTCGACGTCTTGCTCAAGGATGAAACCGGCATGCCGATCATTGTTGCTGAAGATCCACTCTCTTCGGTAGTGCTCGGTTCCGGGCAGGCCTTGGATAACCTGGAAATTCTTCGGGAAATTGCCATTGACTGACAGGCTGCTCCGCAAAAGTCGAGCAAGCCCTGTCGTTACTTTTAAATATTTTCCAGCCTTATGAGGAAAAAGGGCAGTAGAAAACCAAGGAGCCGGTTTCGAACTTTTCGGCTCATTCTCCTCATCGGCTTTTTGCTGACCATGGCGGCCATATTCTTGGTGTCTACCCTGGGAAGCCAGAAGTTCGGGCCCTTGCATGAGTTGCTGTTTGAAGCAGCAGGGCCGGTGCAGAAGATTCTCTCCCGTGCCTCGGAATCGCTAACCTCTCTAAAACAGGATTATGTCGGTTTGTTGTCCATTCGTCGTGAAAACGAACGGTTGCGGGGTGAGCTTCAAGAGTGCCGATCATTGAGTTACAGGAATCGGGAAGCCCTTGCCACTAACACCCGTCTGCGTAAGTTGCTTGATTTCAAGGAAACAACCGGGTTGCCTATGGTTGCTGCGCGGATTATAGGAAAGGACCCATCGGTTTGGTTTAGAAGTGTCGTTATTGACCGTGGGGCCAGTGACGGCGTTTCCAAGGGGATGGCGATTGTCAACGGTGATGGCGTCGTTGGCCAGGTTTTCTCTGTCTCGCCTAATTATTCCAAAGTGTTACTTGCAGTAGCCCCATCCAGCGCCATGGATGTCGTGCTGCAGAAATCGCGGGTCCGAGGCATTCTCAAGGGAACCGGTTCCTTGACCTATCAGCTGGACTATATCTTGAAAACTATTGAGGTGGAAGAGGGCGATCATGTTGTCACCGCCGGCTATGGCGGTATTTTCCCGACAGGGTTGCCGATAGGTGTCGTCTCGAAGGTAATCAGGAAACGCAGGGGCATGTTCTTGGAGATCGAGGTTGAGCCGGCAGTTGATTTTCTCACCCTTGAAGACCTGCTGGTTGTTGAACAGGAGCTGATTATTTCCGAAGAAGAGGGGGGCGTTCTTCCTGTTGAACAATAAATGAGGTGCGACTTGTTCGGGCACCCTGCTGACGCCATGTTGCAATCCTTTGAACCGTAGTCTCTTGTTCCCTTCTTGCGGGATGTTGCCTGCTGAGTGTAAATATGTTTGTTATCGGTTTCTTTTTTCTGGGGCTACTGCTCATCGGTCTGCAGACAACCCTGTTTATGGTACACCCTTTCTGGACAGCCGCGCCTGATTTCTACTTTGTTCTGGTGGCATATCTTGCCTACCGTCATGATGTTCTTCGTAGCTTGATTATCCTGTTTCCTCTCAGTCTGATTTTTGATGTCTTGTCCGGCGTGCTGCTCGGGATGTATCCGGCACTCTTTATCCTTGGCTTCCTGCTCCTGAAGTTTATGGCCTCCCGCTTACCTGTCCGTGAGTCTCTGTATCAGGTTCCGATGATTGGTGTAAGCTATCTGCTTGTCAGCTGGTTGGTTTATGTGTTTATGAGCTTTGCCGCCCCATCCTCCCTCGTTGCCTGGTCCTGGCCGGTGATGCTGTTGCGAGCAGGATTTGTCATACTTTGCGCCTTCCCTTTATTCCGTTTCTTTGAATTTTTCAGCAGGCGAATCCAAGGTAAATTTTCAACTTTGAGAAAAATGCGGATTAGATCCGGTAATAGGTACAGGGAGTAATTCGTGATCCGCTTGATGAGAAAAAAACGGGTCAACAAGAGACGGCCCGAGCCGATGCTCGATGCGGAGCGGAAAAAGGACACCGGTGTGACCAAGTTGATCCACCGTGATGAAGGCGAGCTTGATTTCTATCGTAAACGGGCATTGTATGCGGCTTTTGTTATACTCTTTTTTTTCGCTGTGCTTATTAGTCGACTATGGTTTTTACAGATACAGCAGGGTAACAAATACAGTCGATTGGCTGATAACAACCGCGTTCGTTATCTTGAGATTGCCGCACCGCGTGGTAATATTCTCGACAGCAAAGGTCGGGAGATTGTCACCAATCGGCCATCTTTTAATGTTGTCTGGGTACGGGAAGATAATCGTCTTGATGATGCCTTGCTCAAAAAGATGGCCCCGATTCTCGAAACCGATGTGTCGGAGTTGTTGGACAGGATTCGAAAAATGGCAGGTAATCCCGGTCATATCCCGGTTCGGCTGGCAGAAGATATCGACTGGGAAAAGGTTGCCTACATTGAAAACAACCGGATGGATCTTCCCGGGATCAAAATTGAGGTCGTGCCGCTGCGCGTGTACCATTATGGAAATCTTGCTTCGCATTTGATTGGGTATCTTGGTGAAATTAATGAAAAAGAACTAGAGTCCGCCGAGAAAGGAGTTTACAGGGGCGGGGATCTCGTCGGCAAAATGGGCCTGGAGCGATTGCGGGAAAAAGATCTACGGGGAGAAAAGGGGCGTCACTACATGGAAGTGAATGCCCTGGGCTTTGAACAGCGTAACCTGAAAGGCTTGGATCCCCTGCCGGGTAATGACCTGCAGCTTACCATTGATATGGATTTGCAGCGAGCGGCCGAGGACATTATGGCGACCGAAGAGCGGGCCGGCGCCGTGGTTGCTGTTGAGGTCAACAGTGGCCGTCTGCTGGCTTTGGCCAGTGCGCCGGTGTTGGAGCTTGATAAATTCATAGGCGGTATCTCCCATAAGGACTGGCAGGGGATGCTCGACAATCCGTTTCATCCGCTCATCAATAAACTTGTCCAGGGGCAGTATCCGCCGGGATCAACATACAAACTGGTGACAGCTGTTGCTGCACTTGCCGAAGGCGTGGTGTCTCAGGAAACGGTTATATACTGCCCGGGCTTTTATCGGTTCGGCAACCGAACCTACCGATGCTGGAAGCGGAGTGGCCATGGTGCTGTTGATCTGCATCGGGCTTTGGCTGAATCTTGTGATGTGTATTTTTATCAGGCCGGCCAGCGATTGGGAGTGGATCGATTGGCGAAGTATGGCCGACTATTTGGCTTGGGGAAGAAAACCGGAATTGAGATGGAGCATGAGAAGGCCGGACTTATTCCGACAGCCGACTGGAAAAAACAACGATATGGCAAAGTCTGGCAGGAGGGCGAGACCCTGTCTGTGGCCATCGGCCAGGGGTTTGATCTGGTGACGCCCGTGCAGTTGGCGTTTATGACCGCGACTGTCGCCAATGGCGGCACGTTGTACAAGCCGGGCCTGGTAGAGAGTGTGCGCGACCCGGACGGGCATATTGTCGAACAGTTTGAACCGGTTGTTGTCGACAGGATAGAGGGGCAGGGGCGTAACCTGCAGTTGGTTCGCAAGGGATTGATTGAAGCGGTTAACGGCCGTCGCGGTACCGGCAGGAGAGCACGCCTACAAGATCTCGATGTTACCGTTGCCGGGAAAACGGGAACGGCCCAGGTCGTCCGCCTTAAGGTGTACAAGCACCTTAAGGAAGAGGACATCCCGTATAAATACCGTGATCATGCCTGGTTTACCTGTTTTGCTCCAGCCGAAAACCCGCAAATTGCCGTTTCCGTATTGGTTGAGCATGGCTTGCATGGAGGGTCCGGTGCCGCTCCTGTGGCGCAATTGGTTTTAGAGGCGTATTTTAAGAAACGGTTGACTGGTGGTGAAGATATTTCCGTACAGGTAATGGAAGGGGGCATTCCGTCTGTGGCTGCACAAGTGGAAGACCGGAACCCCACCGTAAGGCATTGAGGTGAAGTGAAATGTTACGTTTTGATCGGCGCCTTGTTCATCATTTTGACTGGGTGATGTTGCTCATGCTGCTGTTGGTTGCCGGGATGGCCCTGGCGAACCTGTACAGCTCCACCTGGAATGGGGAAGGTGGCGCTTCACCTGTATTTCTCAAGCAGTTTTATCTTTTTTGTGCAGGGGTACTCTTTATTCTCATGCTTATGGTTGTTGATTATAAAGAGATGGAGACCTTCGGCTATATTTTGTATATCGGTATTATTCTCCTTCTTCTCTATACCAATTTTTTTGTCCACTCCGTTGCCGGCACCCAACGATGGATTAATCTCGGTTTTTTTCGTCTGCAGCCTTCAGAACCCGCAAAGTTAATCTTGGTGCTGGTTCTGGCCTCCTGCTATTCAAGAAAAGAAGTCGCCGGCGGGTACAGGTTGCGTGATCTCGTTATGCCTGTGGTTCTAACGGCTGTTCCCTTTGTTTTGATTCTTATCCAGCCCGACCTGGGCACGGCATTGATGCTTGCTATCCTGTTTGTATCGATGACCGTCTTTGTGCAACTGCGCTGGTCAAGCATCGGGATTCTCGGTGCGTTAGGGGTCGCTTGCGGCTTTATCGGTTGGAAGTTTCTGCTCAAAGACTACCAGAGGCGGCGAATTGAAACCTTTCTCAATCCAGAAGGGGATCCCATGAACCACGGCTACCAGATCATGCAGTCGAAAATTGCGGTGGGGTCCGGGGGGATTTTCGGCAAGGGGTTCATGGAAGGGACCCAGGGACATCTTCATTTTCTTCCCGAGCGACACACAGACTTTGCTTTTTCTGTCTGGGCCGAAGAGTGGGGATTTGCCGGGGCGCTGTTTTTCCTGAGCTGCTATTTTTTTATTCTGCTTTGGGGAATCAATATTTCAATGACCGCCCGCGATAAGTTCGGGGTTCTTCTCGCCTTTGGCCTGGTTATGTTGATTTTCTGGCAGGCGGTGATCAACCTGTTTATGATCATGGGCTTTTTGCCGGTGGTGGGTATTCCCTTACCGATGTTCAGTTATGGCGGTTCTTCGCTGCTGACAACATTGCTCTGCGTTGGTATTCTTATGAATATCCGGATGCGTCGATTCCAGACGCAACAGTAGGGGCGGATGTGTTTGATCGGTACTGTGGTATTGACGAAAAACCGGTAGAGCGAAGGCATGACGCATCTT
>CALZIH010000171.1 GCA_945787305.1 uncultured Desulfobulbaceae bacterium
CGGTTTTTAACCCGATCTACTATGCTACTCACTGTGCTGTAATTGGCAATATCAAAATATCTGCCGACCCCGGCAAGGGTTTCAGTACTGTACTTACGGAGGAAATATATTGCGGTATCTCTTGCCGGGTTCCTATTGCCTCGTCTGGATTTCATCAGCGAACCCTTCGTAGTTTCAAAGCATCTACAGGCAGCGTTGAAGATGTCTTCAGGTTCCTGGGCCAGAAAACGTCCTTCAGGTATATCCCTATGGAACAGGAGATCCGCAAATTTTCATTTCACCCATTCTTTAAAATCATCGCTTCCAGGTAAAGAGGGTAAGTTTGTCTTTGCATAAAACGTGTCTATCTCTTCAGATTCTTTTGTGATACAAACTCAAGATAAGCATTTTGCGCCCGTCCTGCCTTTTCTGAAAACATGGCCAACATTAAATCTTTGTAAAGCCAGATCCATTTCTTTGCCCTTGATGTGTACCCCTTATGACTGTATGTCCGGCGGCGAATTCTTTGGCTGTCTGCAGCAGAAGGTTTTTTAGCTGAATCACCCTTCATTTTCTTGTTCCTTTTTCTTGAAACTCAAATGTATCGCTGCTATCGTTATGGCTCGTTATCAGAGGGTCCGGCTTGCCTGTATCTCGGATGAGAATGAGTGCGGCAAAGGATTGTTGTTCCTGTTTCGGCGGGGTCGGAAACCGGCCCCGCAAATATTTTTCAAGGAGGGGAGGGGAATGCGTAAAATTTTTGGAGTATGTCTTGCTGTTGTCTTGCTGTTTAGCGGTCAGGCAATGGCCGGAGGAGGACAGAGTTATCCCAACGGGGCCGAGGCCTTTATGAGCGGGGCGCTTCCCCCTCCGGGTGTGTATTTTCTTGATTATGTTTATTACTATAACGCCGACAGCATGAAGGATGATAACGGTGATGATATTGCCGCCTTTGACGATGTTTCGGTGCTGGCCAATGTCTTTCGCTTTGTCTGGATCAGCAACACAAAGATACTTGGTGCCGATTACGGCCAACATGTCTTTGTCCCTATAGTGGGTACTGATCTGAATTTTAAGGCTCCTGTCGGCCCGCAGACCAAAGATTCCTATGATGATACCGACGTTCCCTATGTGATTTACAGCCCGTTCATTCTTGCCTGGCATCTGCAGCAGGGGAAGCTGCATATTGCAACCTCAATCGTCGACCTCTATATCCCGACCGGACAGGATGATGGTAATCTGGCCTCGGTCGGGCAAAACTTCTGGACCATTGAGCCGGTGGTAGCTGTCACCTACATGCTGAATAACTGGGAGTTCTCAGGAAAGTTCATGTATGACTTCAACACCTCCCAGGACAAATATGCCACCGTGTACGGCTTTGAAGTGGATCGGGATCCCGGCCAGGAGTTTCATGTCGACTATTCCGTATCCTATGCCTTCACCCCGACTTTTCGCTTTGGGGTTAACGGCTACTATTATACCCAGACCACCGACGACTCTTTTGATTTGAACGCCTCTATTCCGGCTCCGGTGCAGGATCTGCTCAGGGATGACGAAGACAATCACAGCCAGGTTTTCGCTGTCGGACCCGGTATCTGGTACAACCACAAGAATATGTTCTTTTCTCTCCGCAACCAATGGGAGATGGGGGCAAAGAATAAGACCGAAGGCTATAATATCTGGGCAAAGTTTACTTACGCGTTCTAATCTTTTTGTGGGATTCAAAAACAGTGATGGGCTCTTTTCCAGAGCACCATCACTGTCAACTTTTCTGAATGGTCAAGCCAACCTTGCATTCAAGGGGCCTGTTGGTTGGATATGGCGTTTTACCGGGCAGGGAGAGTGGGCAAGGTTATTGTTTCATTACTTCCAGGGCACCATTGATGATGCCGGCGGTATCAATACCCGCATTCTTCCACAGGGTCTTTTGCGGGCCCTGCTCAATAAAGGTGTTGCCGTAACCCAATAAACGCACCGGAATATTGATGTGTAATTCGGTCAGCATCTGCAAAATCGCACTGCCGAATCCGCCTTTTTTTACATTATCTTCAACGGTGACCACTCTGCCGGTTTTCTTGGCCCAGTAGCTGATGAGCTCATTATCCAGTGGTTTGATAAAACGTGGATTGATTACAGCGGCGCTGACCCCTAATTTTTCCAAACCTTGAGCCGCTTCAAGAGCAGGGTAGACCCGGTTGCCGACAGGAAGCAACAGCACGTCCTCTCCTTCCCGCAGAAGCTCGCCTTTTGCTATTTCCAAAGCATGTTCCGGGGCTTCGCATTCTATTTCCTGGCCGGCACCGCGTGGATAGCGGATTGCGACCGGGCCGTTGTGGTTAACCGATGTAAACAGCATTTGCTGCAGCTCATTTTCATCCTTAGGCGCCATCAGGGTCAGGTTGGGTATAAAGCGAAGGAAAGAGAGGTCAAAAACGCCATGATGGGTCGGGCCATCATCACCGACGACTCCTCCACGATCCAGGGCAAAGGTTACCGGCAGGTCGGGCAGGCAGACATCATGAATGATCTGGTCCAGGGCCCGTTGCATAAAAGTGGAATACACCGCCACTACCGGACGCATTCCTTCCATCGCCTGTCCGGCGGCAAAGGTAACGGCGTGCTGTTCAGCAATGCCGACATCGAAAAAACGATCAGGGAACTTTTCACTGAACTCAATCAGACCGGTTCCTGCAGGCATTGCTGCCGTTATTGCAGTGATGCGCTTATCCTTTTCAGCCAATCGACACAGGGTGTTCCCAAAGACCTCGGTGTAAGAAATACTTTTACCCGAACTCTTTGCCTTTCCTGTGGCTATATCGAAAGGTCCTACCCCGTGATAATCGCCTGGGTTTTTTTCAGCCGGTTCATATCCCTTACCCTTGGTTGTCAATACATGCACCAGGACGGGGCCATGGCTGTTCTCCTTTACGTTTTCCAGGGTCTCGATCAAATCATCAAGTTTGTGTCCGGGAATGGGACCCACATATTGAAATTTAAGGGCCTCAAACAACATGCCGGGTGTGAAGAACGCTTTCAGGCTCTCTTCACTTTTACGCAAAACCGATAAAATATTTTCCCCAACCGAAGACATCGACATCAGGCTGTCTTCGATATGATCCCGCAGGCGGCGGGCTGTTTTGCCGGTAAGTTTTTTGTTGAGAAAGCTGGACATGGCGCCGACATTTGGCGAGATGGACATTTCATTGTCGTTGAGAATGACGATCAGGTCTTTGTCCAGATGTCCGGCCTGGTTAAGTCCCTCAAAGGCAAGTCCGGCGGTCATGGAACCATCACCGATAACGGCAATAACTTTGTTGTTGTCGTTTTGCAGGCTTTTGCCGCTGGAAATACCTAAACCGTAGGAGATCGAGGTCGAGCTGTGCCCGCTTTCCACGACATCATACGGGCTTTCCGATCTTTTGGGAAAACCGCTTATTCCCTGATATTGACGAAGGGTATGGAACTTTTCCCGTCTGCCCGTCAGTAGTTTATGGGCGTAGGTCTGATGTCCTACATCCCATATGATTTTGTCTTTCGGTGTATTGAAGACAAAATGCAGGGCCATGGTCAACTCAACCACTCCCAGACAGGGAGCAAGATGGCCTCCGGTTTCAGATACGGTATGGATTATTCTCTGTCGTAATTCATAGGCCAAAATTTCTAATTCTTCGGGCGATAATTTGCGCAGATCAGCCGGAGAATCAATGGAATCAAGCAGACTCGTCTGCTGGTCTGCCTGTGGTTGTATCATAAGCATGTGCGTATTTTTGTCGTTAAATGCATTTTAGAAAATCATGGGGGAAACGTACGATTGTATTCCGTAAGATTTTCATATGGTCATAAGGGTGCCTTGAAAATACAATTTTTCAAGGTAGCCATACAATGGTTGTGGATAGAGAGGGCAGTTACCGGCGAAGTGTATCCAAACATCTGGCTCTTCTACGGAGTCACCTCTTCTGTGTTTCCTCTTCAAATGGGGTGGTTGTTAACTGCCCATCTTTTTTCAATAACAGATCAACTCTGCTTTTTGCCTCTTCAAGTGTTTGGTTACAGTATTCGACCAGTGCAATCCCTTCATCAAATTTTTTCAGACTTTTCTCCAGGCTGAGGTCGCCTGCCTCAAGTTCATCGGTAATTGTCTCTAAGCGGGTTAACGCGCTTTCAAAGGTTTTTTTTGCCATGGTCTTTGGTCGTTTGGCTTGCTGGTTACAGGTAACGTTTTGATATAAAGGTTTAAATATCTACTACAGGGAGAGAGGCGCATAAGGTGGTGCTCTTCCCTGTCCGGCAGAGGTTTACAAAAAATCAAATCATAGGTAATCTTTTATATTAAACCTTAACTCTAATGCTTTCAATAACTGTTTTCAATGACCCTACCACTCGCCGCATTTCGTTCCTGGCTTCTTGTTGAACGAGGGTACTCTCCCTTGACAGTGGAGTCGTACCTGTCAGATATCAATGAACTCTCCGCGTTTTGTGGGCAAGGTGCCGGTAAAGACCCCTTTAAGGTAGAAACCTTACGGGGTTTTATCGCTTCGCTGCATGGCAGGAATTCGCCAGCATCAGTAGCACGGAAACTTTCAGCGTTACGAACGTTTTTCCGCTACCTGCTTCGGGAAAAAATCATCGTTGATAATCCGTTACAGGGGATTGCCAATCCCAAACTTGTTCGATATATTCCCTCCTTTCTCACGGTAGATGAGGTCTTCTGCCTGCTTGATGCCCCGGATCGTCGAGATACCTTTGCCTTTCGCGACCAGGCAGTTATGGAACTTTTGTATGCCACCGGGATGCGGGTTTCAGAGCTGACAGCCTGCAACTACAAAGACCTTGATTTTGACACAGGTATGCTTAAGGTGATGGGCAAGGGACGCAAAGAACGAATGGTTCCCTTTGGCAGGGCCGCTGCCGAGGCTCTGCGACGGTATTTTTCCCAGAGAGAGTCCCTGATTATCAATCGTATCGAACGTGGTCATCAACCTGAACGGGATGCCCTGTTTTTAAATAACCGCGGGTCACGGCTGACCGCGCGTAGCGTGGAACGAATGATCCGTACATACGGGCAGCGGGCCGGGATTCAGGTAACTGTAACACCGCATGCTCTCAGGCATTCTTTTGCTACCCATCTCTTGGAGATGGGAGCTGACCTGCGAACGGTCCAGGAATTGCTCGGTCATGTCAGCCTGTCAACAACCCAGAAATACACCCATGTCAACATGGAGCATTTAACCCGGGTATATGATCAGGCTCATCCACAGGCACGGCAACAACAGAATAAAAAGGCTTCACAAGAATAGCCAAGAGGAACAATGAAAAAAGTACGTTCAACAACAATCCTTGCTCTCCGTCACAAAGGAGATGTAGTGGTGGCAGGTGATGGGCAAGTCAGTCTCGGGCAAACAGTGATTAAACATCAGGCGCGCAAGGTCAGGCGCCTGTATCACGATCAGGTTATCACTGGTTTTGCCGGTTCCACTGCTGATGCGTTTACCCTATATGATAAACTGGAACAGAAACTGGAACAATTCAATGGCAACCTCCTGCGCGCTGCGGTCGAGCTCGCCAAAGACTGGCGTACCGACAAAATGCTTCGTCGCCTGGAAGCTATGCTGATAGCAGTCGACAGCGAGCATTCGTTATTGCTCTCCGGCACCGGCGATGTCATTGAGGCCGATGATGGCGTTCTGGCCATCGGTTCGGGCGGCCCTTATGCCCAGGCGGCTGCAACTGCGCTTGTCCAGCATTCAGACCTTGATGCGGAATCCATTGCCAGGGCGGCGATGGAGATAGCCGGTTCCATCTGCGTCTACACAAACCGGAATTTCGTTGTTGAAAAGGTTTAATTCGGCTTGAACGTCTGTATTGCTTAGGTACTTACGTAACCGTCAATCAATAATCTCCGGAACCATTGGGCTTCAAACAAATGTTCCGACACTCATTACCAGATGAATAAAATTAACTCACTTACACCCAGAGAGACGGTCCAGGCGCTGGACCGGTACATTATCGGCCAGGGCGATGCAAAACGATCCGTCGGTATTGCCCTGCGTAATCGCTGGCGCAGACAACAGGTCGAGCCACCGTTACGCGAAGAGATTGCTCCGAAAAATATCATCATGATCGGCCCGACCGGCGTCGGTAAAACCGAAATTGCGAGACGGCTTGCTCATCTTGCCCAGTCCCCGTTTTTAAAGGTGGAGGCCTCGAAGTTCACCGAGGTCGGTTATGTTGGTCGGGACGTGGAATCCATGATTCGGGACCTGACCCAGCTGGCCATCAGCATGGTGACAAAAGAGGAAGAACAGGGTGTCGCTGAAAAGGCTGCAGCCATGGCCGAGGAACGCCTGTTGGATCTGTTGTTGCCTTTGGGCCAGGGGCGAACACCACAGCAAAGAACTCCGGAAGATAATGTGATCACCCTTGGGTATTGCTCAGGGCTCCGCCCCCATGGTTGAAGTGTTTTCAGCCTCCGGCATGGAGGATATGCAGTCTTCTCTGCAGGATGCGTTTTCAAAATTTTTCCCCAAGAAAAAACATAAACGAAAAATTCGTGTACCCGAAGCTCTGGAAATTCTCCAAAAAGAAGAAGCCGAGCGATTGGTTGATGTTGAAAGCGTTACCGAAAAGGCCATTCGTAAAACCGAACAATCCGGTATTATTTTTCTTGATGAGATTGATAAAATAGCCTCCCGTGGCGGAACAAGCTCCGGATCACCGGAAGTTTCCCGTGAGGGCGTGCAGCGCGATCTGTTGCCCATAGTCGAAGGGGCTACCGTTACCACCAAGTACGGCCCGGTAAAGACAGACCACATTTTGTTCATTGCCAGCGGGGCTTTTCATTTATGTAAACCTTCTGATCTTGTTCCTGAACTGCAGGGCCGCTTTCCCATCCGGGTCGAACTTGACGCCCTTGGTGAAGAGGAGTTTTTTCGTATCCTCACAGAACCGCAAAATGCGCTGATTAAACAGTACATCGCCCTTATGGCGACCGAGGGGATTAACCTTGAGTTTGATGATGCCGCTATCCGTGAGATGGCCAGGATTGCCGTTCAGGTCAACCAGAAAACAGAAGATATAGGCGCCCGTCGTCTCCATACCATCATGGAACGGGTGTTGGATGAAATATCCTTTGATGCCCCGGAGCGTAGCGAAGGTGTCTTTACGGTGACATCCGAATATGTTCGTCGACAATTGGCCGATATCTCTGAAAATGAGGATTTAAGTCGGTTTATTTTATAGAACCTGAATCCGTGACGAAAAATTACGGTTTGTTTTCTTTCGCGCATCTAAGCCACTGCCGACCGCTCACGGATTCAGGTAGAATACTTGTGATAACTACCTTGTGAACTTTTTTACAGCCTATTCGAGTTATGAAATTACGTATTGAAGATGAGTTGAAATATTGTCCCCGATGCCAGGATGAATATCGGAGCGAAATTGAAACCTGCGCTACCTGCGAGGTGCAGCTTTTGACCGGGATTGCCATGCGCAATCTCCTGGTGGAAAAACAACAGGTTCGAGCAAATCGAAGTATGGAAATCGCTGCGGATGAAGAATTGGTTGATATCCGTAAGGGTCCGATTCTGCAGATGAAGGATCTCCAGAAAATACTTGCCGGGCAGTCCTTGCCGTCATTGGTTGTTCAGGAAGACGGGAACTGTGGAAAAGGGTGTTGCGGAACCGATGTGCTGCTGCGGGTGCGGATGGCGGATATTCAGGATGTGATGGCCGTACTGGAAGAGGAACATGTGCGATCAACCGGCCTGACCGACCACGATACCAGCAATGCGGGTGCAGTGTTTAACACCGGTGCCCAACAGGCCACCTGTCCGGCCTGTGGCTTTGTTTTTGCCACCAATACACCCACCTGCCCGGACTGTGGCCTCTGTTTTGCTTAATTTCAGAATGTCATTAATAAGGAAGGTTTGTTAGGCAACAGGAAAAGGGAATAGCTCTATCTCAGGGTGCCGTTTCTTGAGTTTCCAGGCTGTTTAAATACTCGGTAAAGGAAAAGATCCTGGAATCCGTCTGCACAGCCACCTGATCACTGCCGTTTTCTTTTGCCCAATACAGGGCCTTGTCGGCCAGACTGATCAGCATATCCGGTTCACGCGCCTCTACCTG
>CALZIH010000172.1 GCA_945787305.1 uncultured Desulfobulbaceae bacterium
GACATGGACGCTGTTTACCAGTTATTGGATTTGTAAGACCCGTGGCATTGCTGCAAGCCCTCTTTTCCGGCTTTCCGATGACGGCAACTGCCTTCCTGTTGGGACTGTGGTTGGCCTTTATTCTTGATCTCTGTTTTGGAGATCCCCGTTGTCTTCCCCATCCAGTGATGTTGATTGCCTCTATTGCCAAAAACATGGAGTCTTTCTTAAGAGAAAGTGATATCACTGAACGACTGGCAGGCTTGTTGACCGTTATCGGCACCTTGGCACTCGGGATTATGGGGGCTGTTTTCCTGTTAGTTCTTTTATGGAGACTCTCTCCCTGGGTTTTGTTTATTGGCTCGGTTGTTCTTTTCTATACCACCTTGGCCCAGCGCGGACTTGCCGATCATGCGCTGGCTGTTTATCAGGATTTGCAAGAAGGAGCGGTGACAGGGGATCTACAGCCCGCAAGAGAAAGTGTTGGTCGTATCGTCGGTCGTGATACCACACAGCTTGATGAAAACGCCATTGTTTGCGCCTGTGTGGAGAGCGTGGCCGAAAACTTGTCAGATGGGGTAATTGCCCCACTCTTTTACGCTGTCGCCGCTGCCCTGTTTTGTCTGGTTTCAGGTTGTGCGGAGTTGAGCATGCCTGCTGCTGCCACTGCGGCGTTGTTGTATAAGGCCGTCAATACCATGGATTCGATGTTTGGTTACAAAAACGACCGATATCTCCACTTTGGTCGCGCCGCTGCCATGTTGGATGATGCTGTCAATTTTATCCCTGCACGATTATCCGGAATTGCTCTGGTGGTAACAGCCTGTATAACAGGGAAAAATGGTCGGCAGGCTTGGAAGGTGTTGCGTAGGGACAGGATGCAGCATGCCAGCCCAAACGCTGGCTACCCTGAAGCGGCCATGGCCGGGGCCTTGGGTTTGCAGCTCGGGGGTGAAAGCAGGTATTTTGGCATGATTATTGAAAAACCTACCATAGGTGATGGATCGCATATACCGGACAAAGAACATATTCGCTCTGCTGTCCGGCTTATGGGGGCTAGCTCCCTGGTGTTTACCGTAGGCTTTTCAATGCTCTATCTTACGGTTTTGTTGTTCCTGGCTGGCTGAGGTATAAAAAGTTGTACTTTTTGTCCGGAGCTCCTTGACAAGAGGAAGGTTAGTTGATAATTTAACCTATAGTGGATTAAAATTTCAAATCCTTCAAGAGCTGAGATCTTAACATGAAGCACATCTCCCTGGCTATTTTCCATATTGCTGTCTGTCTGTTGACTTTAAGTCATGTTTCGGCTACGGAGGCTGACACCGAACCAGTAGCAACCTCCCCATTGCTTTGTACTCTTGCTTTTCAGGACTTGAGTCCGGAGGAGAGGAAGTGGTTTAACATTTTTTTGGAAGGAACCTTTTTGGTGGATGGTTGGAAAGAGATCACTGAAGATATATTAGCCAGTACCCCTCAAGATCTTCGTGAGAGCCAAAGGAAACATCTTGATCAGCTGGGCGCTAAGATTGGTGTAGAGTGGAGCAAGGATAATGCAACCCGCCGTGTTGACAACAGCAAGTTACAGCAATGGGGGACAATCTTGAAAAAAACCGCGAAAAAAAATCCCGAGCAATTAGCTGAAGTTCTTGTCTCCATTGACCAGGAAGTCAATAATATCCTTAATTGACAACCCCTGTTGTATAGCCTTCCGCCCCTGGATGTTTAGTCTTCCAGGGGCTTTTTCGTTTCCGCATCCCGAGAGCAGGTTTCGACCTTGACGTCCAGGCGACCCCGGTGAAGAAGAATTTCGGCTCGTTCGCCCTTCTCGATATTTTCACTATCAGTAATCACTTCCATTTTCGGTGGTTTTCGCACAATAGCATAGCCTCTTGCAAGCGTTGCCTGGGGGCTGACTGTTTCAAGCATGGAATGCTGCTGCTGGAGTTGCTGAATCTTTATGGTAATACATTGTTGTCCGGCCTGAATGAGTCTTCTCTGCAATGCGGATAGTCGATTGCCGGATACTTGCAGACGGGTATCCGGATTGTGTCGTTCCAGGCGAAGATGTACTGCGCTGAGTCGTTGTTGCGAAGTGCCGAGCAGGTTGTTAATGGCCCTTGCAAGGACCATGCTTTGCTGATCAACCCGAAGTAACAGGTTGGCCAAGGGAGCTGAGAAGTCGCCCAATTTCTGCATGTGTAATGTGAGCTTGTCACGAGTACGCTCAAGTTGCCCTTTCATAAGACGGCTGAGCCTGGCGTGCAGTGTTGCTATGTTGTTTGCCAGAACGCGCGTATCCGGCAGGAGCAGTTCAGCTGCAGCGCTAGGTGTCGGGGCCCTCAGGTCACTGACAAAATCGGCTATGGTGAAGTCAATTTCATGGCCAATGGCACTGACAACAGGGATTGAAGAGAGGTAAATAGTTCTGGCCAGTTGTTCGTCATTAAACGGTTGTAAATCTTCAAGTGATCCGCCACCACGGCAGAGTACAATGATGTCGGTATCCAGTTCGCTGTTGACGTGGCGGAGAGCTGCAGATATTTCCTGTGCCGCCCCATCGCCTTGAACCGGAACCGGATAGATCGCCAACCTGATTTGCGGAAAACGCCTGGTAGCGATGCGGATGAAATCATGAACCGCTGCACCTTGAGGAGAAGTGATAAGGGTGATGTGTCGTGGCAATGCGGGGAGGCTTGTTTTAGCCTCCTGCTCAAATAAGCCTTCTGCCGCCAGTTTTTTTTTCAATTGCTCAAAGGCGATTTGCAGGCTACCGGTACCATGAAATAAAATATGATCGACCAGCAGCTGATAATCACCTCTTGGTTCATACACTGAAAGCCTGCCTCGACAAACCACTGCTTGGCCGTCAGCCGGCAGCTGTTCAAGGTAGCGTTGTTGCATTTTAAACAGAACCGCCTTGATCTGACCCATATCATCTTTCAGGGTAAAGTAGATGTGACCGGAATAGGGTCGGCGCAGGTTAGTTATCTCACCGGCTACACTGAGAAAGGGAAAACGATTTTCCAACAATCTGCGAATTGAACCGTTCAGTTCTGAAACGGTATAAGTGTGATCTGTATCCATGGAGCTTATTTATCTGACGGCAGTTTAAAGGTTCTGCGGAAAAGAGGAATTCGTTAATGATTTTTTTAATATCTAGTTGTATAGTTAATCTTTTGTTTATGCAGTGGCAAGGATAACCTGTTGCCAGGATATTCCAGTCAATCAGTGTTCGGAATACACCGGATTCCGGTAAAGAAAAAATATCGATAAAGAGTGAGTAATGGCAGATCAAAGTTCATTTGACCGAAACCATATTGAAACAAGTGCCATGTCGGAGACCTCCGGCGTTTTAGACCAGTTGAACCTGCCGCCTGCGGTTATTGGGTTCTTGCGCAAAAACCAACGCATTCTCTGGATTCTCATTGCGCTGGTGACGTCTGTGGTCGTTGTTGTTGCCTTGTATGGCTCATACAGGAATTACAAGATTAATCAAGCCGTTTCAGCGCTTGATGCCGCAACCCAGGAGCAAGGGGACCAGCGAATACCGATGCTGACGGAGGTTGCCGAAAAGTACTCCTCCACGCCCTCGTCACTATGGTCCCGGATTAAACTGGCGAAGATTGCAGCCGATAAAGGTGACAATGCCACTGCTCTTGTGGAGTTGCAACAGGTCAATAAAAGCATTTCCATAAAAAATCCATTGAAACCGCTGGTACTGTACCGGCTTGCTGGACTGAAAGAACTGGAAGAGGATTATGCTGCTGCCATTGAATTGTACCGTCAATTGACATCGTTTACCGGGTTTGTCTCCGATGCCCATTATGCCATGGGCAGGGGGTATGTGGCCATGGGGAAAAAGGATGAAGCCATAGAGGAGTATCGGCAGTATTTATCGCTGACCCAGGAAACAGGGGGCCTTAATCAGGGCGACCCGGTACGCACCTTAGTTGAGCACACCATAAACCAGCTGAAGGAATAAGTTTTCCGGGAGAGTTGCTACATTGCAACCTCGGGAACACCAGACAGTCACCACATGGTGTTTTTGAGTAATTTTACTGCACGAACAATATACTTCACCCAGGGCCTTGCCGAGACATGATTGTTTTTAATTCATCAAGCGAGATGACCGATTGGGCAAAGGGACAGGCTCGCCTTGGTCGAAAAATTGCGCTGGTGCCAACCATGGGGTTCTTTCATAGAGGCCATCTCGAGCTGATGCAGACGGCCGGCCGTCATGCCGACGAGGTGGTTGTCAGTTTGTTTGTCAATCCCATCCAATTTGGTGTCAATGAGGATCTTGACAGCTACCCCCGCGACTTTCAACGGGATGCCGACCTTGCACAACAAGAGGGTGTCTCCGTTCTCTTTGCTCCCGATGTAGATGATATGTATCCGGAAGGCTTTCAGACCACGGTTTCAGTTTCGTCCTTGTCACGCCATCTTTGTGGTGCTGATCGTCCCGGCCATTTTAACGGAGTCACCACTGTAGTCAGCAAACTTTTCAATATTGTCCGACCCGACTACGCGGTTTTTGGGCAGAAGGATTTCCAGCAACTGGCTGTGATTCAACGAATGGTAAAGGATTTGAACATGGGGGTTGAGATTGTCGCTCATCCCATTGTCCGCGAAAAGGACGGCCTGGCCATGAGCTCACGGAATACGTACTTAAAACCAGAGCAGCGTAAAACAGCCCTCAGCCTCTCCAGGGCAATCGCAATGGCGCAGTCCCTGTTCAATGATGGGGAAGGCCAAACCACCGTGCTCAAGAGAGAAGTGGAAAAAGAAATTTTATCGTTTCCAGGCACATCGATTGATTATGTTGAGTTTGTTAACCAGAATACGCTTGAACCCATGAGTATTGCAGACAACAGGACCCTGTTGGTCATGGCCGTAACCATTGACAATCATATTCGCCTTATTGATAATGGTCAGCTGGCCTTAATCTCCTGCTAAAACATCATCAACGATTTTCAACAATTAATATACAAATAGAGTTAAATAATCATGCAACGAATAGTTCTCCGATCTAAGATCCACCGAGCCACGGTTACCGAAGCAGACCTGAATTATGAAGGCAGTATGACCATTGATAAAAACCTTATGGAGGTAGCAGGTATTGTCCCCTTTGAACAGGTTAAGGTCTATAATATTAATAACGGTGAACGCTTTGACACCTATGCCATTGTTGGCGAACGCGGCAGTGGTGTGATCGGGCTCAATGGTGCCGCTGCCCGTAAAGGCCATGTCGGTGATCTGATAATTATCGCCTGTTATTGTCTGATGGAGGACTCGGAACTCGGAGGATATCATCCTGAGATCCTCCTTCTTGATGAAAATAATACGGTAAAGCGAAAACTCGACAAATAGGGCCAGCGAGGGTGACCGTCTATTGTACGATACCCGGTTGCATATCACTTCTCCACGGTCATGACAGCAAACAAGTTCAATCGTTCAATTCTGTGTTTGTATGGACAATTACAGGCTTGAGGTTCAATATCACATTTGGTTCACATGCTGTGAGCCGATTCCATAGAAGAGGTATATATTATGCCCGGTTTTGAAGTCTTTGGCGAAGAGGAAAAAAAGCAGGTTCTAGAGGTTTTTGATACAGGTGTCTTGTTTCGCTATGAGTTTGACCAGCAGCGCCAGGGCGTCTATAAGGTTCGAGAGTTTGAGCAGGCCTTTGCCGACTATACAGGTGCTCGTTGTGCCCAGGCCGTCACCTCCGGTACTGCTGCCCTGAAGGTGGCGCTGGCAGCCCTTGGCGTCGGAGCCGGTGACGAGGTCATAACCCAAGGCTTTACCTTTGTTGCTACTTGGGAGGCGATTCTTGATGTCGGCGCCCTGCCGGTGTTCACTGAGATTGATGCAACGCTTAATATGGATCCTGTTGATCTGGAGAAAAAGATCACCGACAAAACAAAGGCCATTATTCCTGTCCATATGCTTGGCGCACAGGCCCGTATGGATGAGATTATGGCCATCGCCAACCGTCACTCCATCCCGGTCCTTGAGGATACCGCCCAGGCAGCCGGGGGACGAATCAATGGCAAACACCTTGGCACGTTCGGTTCTGTAGGCACCTTCTCCTTTGACTCGGTAAAGACCATGACCACGGGAGAGGGGGGCATGTGCATTACCAGTAATGAAGAACTCTGGCGTAGTATGTCCGAATACCATGATCATGGCCATGATCATGTCGTCAACCCCGGCGGTCGTGGTGGCGAAGGACGAAGGTTTATCGGCTTTAATTACCGGATGATGGAGCTGCAGGGCGCCATCGGCCTTGCCCAGCTGGCAAAACTTGACCAGATGATTGTAGACCAGAAGAAAACAAAAAATCTGCTCAAGGAAGCGATCGGTAGGATTGCCGGGGTTGAGTTTCGCGACCTGGTCGATGAGGATGG
>CALZIH010000173.1 GCA_945787305.1 uncultured Desulfobulbaceae bacterium
GGTCCGCACCTTTTGGATTCCCAATCCGGTTTCAGACTCTATCCCATCACGGAAATTTTGAGTCTGGGTATTCAAGCCAGAAGGTTTCAGTTTGAGGTGGAGGTGCTGGTAAAAGCGTATCAAATGGGTATACCCGTAAAGGAGGTGGATATTCAGGTTGTTTACCAGCCAAAGAGTGAACGGGTGAGTCATTTTCGACCATGGCTTGATTTCTGGCGCAACGCCTGGACCTTTTCCAGGTTGATATGTACCAGAATTTTTAGGACTTTCAGTTCATGAACAGCTTCTGGTACAAAGTCCTTGTCCGCATAACTGATCTACTTGGCTCATGGTTGTTCATGGTCGTATCCCGAATCATTGCAGCCGGTTACTTTTTGTTTTCAAAACGGAAAAACCATTCCATCGATTTATATAAAACCCTTTTTCCAAAACGGGGAGTTCTGTATCATTACTGGTGTACATTCAGGCAGTACCAGAATTTTACCACCATTCATATTGATCGTTTTCTGGCAGCCCGGTCGCAGACTACCAAATTCACTTCCACTGGCTGGGAAAAGCTGGAAGCTGTTATCGGCGGGCAGGGCGGTGTACTTCTCATGTCCCATCTCGGTAACTGGGAAATCGCTGCCCGGCTCCTTAAACAGCAGAAAAAAGACCTGCAGATGCTTCTTTACATGGGGATTAAGGAGAAGGAAGGAGTGGAGCACATGCAGAAGGAAGAACTGCGCCGGGCCGGAGTAACCATTATTGGTGTGGATCAGGATGGTGGTTCGCCATTTTCCGCCGTTGAAGGGATCCGTTTTCTGCAGTCAGGGGGACTGGTCTCAATGGCCGGGGATATTGTCTGGCGCCGCGATCAGCGTATGGTCCGGGTCCGTTTTCTCGGCCATGAGGTCGATCTGCCGGCAGCCCCATATATCTTCGCCTCTGTTTCCGGGGCACCGCTTTTTGTTTTTTTTGCCTTTCGTACCGGTCACAACAGCTACCATTTTACCTTGTCCGATCCCATTACCATCCGTTCGGTTCCCCGCAGGGAAAGGGGTGAGGCCATTGCCGAGGCTGCACAACAGTATGCAGATCTTTTGGAGCAGGCGCTTCGGGAGCATCCCTTTGCATGGTTTCATTTTGACCGATTTTTGGGTAATCGTTCAGAAGTGAGTTGACAGTCTAGAGGGTGCCTTGAAAAATTAGGACCTTCACTTGAAGGTAAGCGCGGACTCCGAGGCATGCGAAAAGTTTTACCACAGGCAGGATATTCCCATGATAAGATTTTGAGCATAACGCCGAGGTCGAGCAAAAATACAATTTATCAAGATAACCTAAAAGATAACGAGATAAAATCCGATAAGCTGTTGCACCTATCCGGTTGTTCTTTATTCACAGCCGAAATCAATGGAGAAAGAAGATGAAGAACGGGATAAAGAGTAGTCAGAACAGTGTTACAAGAGATGGAATACTGACGGATGCTCTTTGTCGGGCATTAATAATTAAAAAAGGGGTTTGTCCGGACAGATTTGATGATCCTGGGATGGAAAAAGAACAGCTTGCATGCCCGGAGCACTGTCATGCATGTTGCACTTCTTCGGCAACACTGGATTTAACTGCGGTGGAAACGTTAACCATCTATTTGATCAATAGAGAAATAATACATGTGATGGATGAGGAAACCATACTGCAAAATGCCAGTGGGTATTGTCCTTTTTTGATTGTGGATCATTGTATTATCAACACCTATAAGCCAACCGCCTGCCAGATGTTTATGCCGTTTGCACATGAAGGAAAACCGATGTGTGCGTATCTTGCAGAAGAGACATCGACAGCACGACAGGATAGTGCGGCGGCATATTATATGAATTCAAACTCCTATGCGATTCATGGCTATATGATGCTGGTTCAGCATGATGTGTACAACTATTTATCTCAGGTATGTTTCAAGCATATATTCGAGGGCGTCTTGTGGTGGAAGAAAAATTATACCTTGTTACCGCACTCGACAAGGGTTGTTCTTGAGTCTGTTGTCAATGAAGAGGTTGCCGGCGTGCAGCGTATGGACACCTTTAAGTATGAGGATTCTCTACAGGCGGGGCATCAAGCATACACAGATGTACTTGCAGGAGATAAAGTGTATGCCCAAGGGCAATTGACGTAGTTGTTTTGTCAACGAGGCTTCAGAAAAAGGAGAAAATAAGTCGAGCCAACCAGTTCCATGCCATTTTTGTTATATTGATCACCCGTTCAAACAGCGATGGTGACGGTTCATTCCCGTCAAGTCGATTTTCCAGCCGATGAGCACGACGATCAGGTGCCGGATGGCTGGAGAGAAAAGAGTGATCGGCCCCCAGGGTTGCCAGCTTTCTCAAGGCTGAAACTGCAGCCTGCCGGTCATACCCCTCGCGAATAATAAATTCCAGTCCATAATCGTCTGCCTCCCGTTCTTCCTGTTGCGAGAACTGAGCATTGACAATGGCCTCGGCAAAGCTGCCGAAGATTGATCTGGAAATATCTCCGGCCAGGTTTTCTTGTGAGGCGATGGCCTTGCGCAGGGCACTGCCACCGTAAGCCAACATCATCTTTTTTTTAATATGCTTTTTCGTCACATGCCCCATTTCGTGCCCGATGATGAAGCGGAGTTCTCCGTTGGTCATCATGTCCATGAGCGCACTGTTGACCCGGATGGTTCCGTCGGCCATGGCAAAGGCATTGACCTGGGGAGAGATATAGACTTTGTAATTGAAGCTATGACCGTCTTCTTCGAGATGGTCGCCGACCAGTTGGCGGAGGCGTTGGGTATAAGGGTTAGTGGAGGGAGCAATGGTGCTGCTGCTATCGACATGCTCGGCAGCCTGTTTGGCCAACTGGACAACCTTGGTATCGGAAAGCGTTACCGCCTTTACTGCGTCAATACCGGCGGCAGTCATGATGCCGACATCGGTATTCTCACAGGAGGTAGAGAATGGAAGCACCAGAAGAAGAAAAAAAATCTTCAGTGAACTCAGTAAGGGGAAGGTTTTTTGTTGTTTCATGGGGTGCAGGTTGATATTGGTACCGCGAATCCTTAATGTTTTTTTCAGTGTTCCCTCTGTTGTAGCACCGATGTAAGCATTTTCGGTACTAACCCATCTGTTGCACGTGCAACGTGAACCAGGAGATCATTATAAATTACCTGCTTTTTTCTATCAACTGTAACCGTTTTGTTACCATTTTTGGATTATCATAAGAAAAGAAAAGGAGAGGTGTGTACAGCCCTCTCTATGAACTTTTTACCGATGTAAGGATGCGTTGATGTCAAAACGGTTTGTGCCACAACAGCTTGCATTGTTTTGCTTGAGTTGCATGGTATTGCTGTTCTCGGTGATTGTCCCCAATGCAAACGGGAACAATCAACCTGTTGAGGTACCCTCTTTTCACGGAAAAAGTTTTGCCGTTTATATCTTGTCACGCGGCAAGGGGGTGCCGGAAGAGGCGCGCAGATTTTTCGACAGTATTTACAAAGATTTGGTGACGTTGGAGCAGTCAGGCATCGTCGTTTCTCTGAAAAAAGAACGGATAGGGCTGGAGGGAGAAAAAAAGTTATGTGTAGAATTTACTGACAGTAAAAATGCCCGGATGATGTTCAAGAAAATACATCCACCTGCTTTGGAAATTGATCTCTTCAATATTGTCAGTGAATCGTGTTCAAAATAGCTCGATATAAAACGATGTATCGCAACAATGATGGACTCGTAAAAAATCCAAACCGGCATTTACAATGCAAGGAAATACAGTGACTTGTGGCCTTTCCGCCGTCGGTGGCGAGGCTTTTTACGACACCGATAATAATGCCAAAGAAGGAGGGAGAATGATACAGAAAAATAATTGTAACTCAACAGTTTTTTTCGGATTACTGGCCCTTGTCGCTACCGGATGCGTGCAACACGACCCTGGAGTGCAAAATGTGCAGGACGCAAAGAAAATCGCGGAAACGGCAGCCCAGCAGCAACGGGAGCAGCACAGGAACATGACTTTTACTGAGTTTGAAAAAACGGTATATCATGAACCTTTTGAAGGGGGTAAATACATAATCAATGGAGATACCCCCATCCTCAACAGGAAACAACTCGAAGAATTTTTCAAGACCAGCATCCAGGAAGAGCCGAAAAAGCCTTCAGCCGATGAATTAATCGTCCACCAGGTGGGTGGACTGGATGCCGTTTGGAACAGCGAACAGAAGAAACAGTTGACCTACTGCGTCAGTACAGCGTTTGGCACCAATTACAATACGGTGGTAGCCGACATGCAGAGCGCCGGAAACGCCTGGGAAGCTGTGGCGGATCTGGATCTTATCCATCTGAGCGCAGAGGATGGATCATGCACGGCATCGAACAACAACGTTATTTTTGACGTTCGTCCGGTACATGTTGATGGCCAGTATCTTGCTCGTGCATTTTTTCCCAACGAACCACGGCCGCAAAGAAATGTTTTGATTGATGACAGCGCCTTAGAGCTTACCCCTGGCGAAAATCTGCAACTTGTAGGCATTCTCCGGCATGAATTGGGTCATGCCCTGGGCTTTCGTCATGAACATACCAGGCCTGATTCAGGCAAATGTTTTGAAGACACCAATTGGCGTCCAATGACAGATTATGATCCATTTTCCGTCATGCATTATCCCCAGTGTAATGGGCTTGGAGACTGGGCACTCACCTTGACTCAGCAGGATAAAGTCGGTGCCGCATGTCTTTACGGTGCCGCATCCGGATTCCAGCTTGACCCGGCACTCTGTCCCGGCGGCGGAAACGGTAACGGAACCGGGACAAATCCCGGTCCACCGGTCACCGAGACCTTTGATAACCAGTCCGTAGGCTTGAACCAGGAAAAGCATTACGGACCGTTCACTGTTACAGCAGGGACCGTCTTCCATGTGGAAATGACCGGCATAGGGAATAGCGGTGACCCTGACTTGTATGTACGTTTCGGGCAGGAGCCCATGGTCTGGGTTTATGATTGCAGGCCGTACCTGATAGGAGGGAACGAGGAGTGTCATATCGATGTCCCTGATAATCAGGATAAAGCCTTTGTGATGGTGTATGGATACAGGAGCGGCCAATACAACCTTCAAGTGATACACAGGCCACCGGCCAACTGATTTTCACCATACAGGGTATCGCATTGCTTCGCCGGGGCAAGGGGCTCCGGCGGATTAGACAGTTCAACAAAACATGAGGGAATGGATGAAAGCGCATTGGGTTATGTCGGGAACGAGTCCGGAGGAATTCATATGGAAGGGTGGTGATCTCATTCATTCGGAGATGCCAATTCGACTTGAAGCCGTTATCGGGGCCTCGAATTTTAAGGAAATATGGTGGCTGGAAGCGGCTCTGAAAGCCGCTCGCTGTGTTGCCCGGGTGAAGCTGGCGGCAGGGGCTGCAACCGGTTTTCTGATTGGGCCTGATCTGTTCATGACCAACAACCATGTATTTGAAAACGAGGACGATGCCCGTTCCGCCATACTGCAGTTTAATTATCGTTTATCTGTCGATGGCGATGTGGCCGAAAGAGACGAATGGAAGTGTGTCCCGGATGAGCTGTTCAAGACGAATCCGGGCCTGGATTACTCAATTGTTCGTGTGCAACAGAAGGAAGACAAATCAGCCGGTGATGTTTGGGGTTTTTTAAACCTGCGTCACGGTGCTGAGCCCCATCTCAACGGACGGGTGAACATCATTCAGCATCCACAGGGACGGTTTCAACAGATTGCCTTTCGCGATAATCAAATCAAGGCTGTTGAGGACAATTATGTCCAATACCTCACCGATACGGATTATGGAACCTCCGGATCACCTGTTTTTGATGACTGGTTTAATGTCGTCGCCTTACACAGCAAACGCGTTCCCGACCCCAATGAGCCGCATCGCTGGCACCGGAACCAGGGGTTCAAGACCGGGGCCATCCTGGCGGATGCGGGTGCGCTGATACCGGATTGACGGTGCATCTTTCCGATAGACAAGAACATAAGGGTTTGAAAAGAGACGCGTATTGGTGCAATGTCTTAACCTATGAGGATGCCGTTGCCCTTGTGAGAGGTGACCGGGCTCCTTATACAACGTTTCCACCCAGGTATTGTGACGACGCAAGCAACCTGTATACTCACGTGAACAGCCATGTGCTTCGCATTGCCTGCTAAAAAGATATGACCTTGTCACTTCCCTTGATAAGGTTGTACAGATCAACTTGCTTTGCCCGTTGATGAAAACCATCCTCCACACCGTGGAGGTCAAGAAGCTTGCCTGGTATAGAAAAATAAAATCAGTCCCCTCGCTGAGCAGGACTAGCTGAGTTTTGATGGTAATCACA
>CALZIH010000174.1 GCA_945787305.1 uncultured Desulfobulbaceae bacterium
CTGATTCGGGGTAACTGATCATTATTGCAAATTTTTTTTCGCAACACGCCCCTGTCATTTACGTACGGCTGCCGGGCTGGGTGGATTCCTTTTCCATCACTCTTGATTTATTCGGCTTGCTGATATGTTTTGATTGCCGTTGCAATAGATTCAACTATTTTTGATCGATTTGACGATCTGAGATCATAACTTTGTTCAAGATGAACGAATTTATGCGAAGATGTAGAGGCATTTTCAAAACAGGCATCTGCTGATCCGTTGGTTATACGGCCGTTTGTCGCATAGGTGCCGCCAAGACTCTCGGTGTGTATTCCATAAATGCAGACTGAAGCAAGGCCGTCCATGGAAACTTGCTGAGCCAAGTGGAGCATGAACACATTCCTATTATTGAACTGCGGTGTATAAAACACTCCTTCACTTAGGTTAAGAAGATTACTGTTGGTTGTCTTACATTGCTGCTGTAACTGGCTCAGGCTATTTGAACCGAAGCCATGGAGGTTAATAAATACGGTTTCTTCGTTGAACAGGGTTAAACATTCATGGGCGACCTGGTAGAGACTGGTGGTATTGTGTACTGCATCGCTTTTATAATACCTGCCTGAGCATTCTGAATATTCAGTGGAACTGTTGCGACGGGTTCCTGCCAGGAATAAATATCGGGACGAGGCCGCAATGTACAATTCCACCGCTTCTTTTTCTGTATTCAGGTCGCTGCGTGGATGCGGCGCCTCTATGGCAAAATTGTTTCCCGCCGGAAAGAAGACATAAATTCCACCGCCTTGAAACTCCGGATCACCTATTGTGTACTTTTCAGTCAATATATAGTGCACTTTTGCAATCGGTTGATCGGTATCTGTAAACCGTATGAGATGATACCCGATCTCCTCTGCCATATTGCTTGTTTCCTCAAAATCACCACCGAGAAAAGAAGTCATTACGAGAGCAAAGAGGGCCATTTTCTCTGCACTGGGCTCTTGCCACTGGTTATCAGCCTTTGTTCCATAGGTAAATGATTTTAAATATGACTCCAAACTTCCAGTTTGTTCGGTAAATGCCAGTAGGCTCTGCGGAATACAAAGAACAACAAGAATTAATGTCCAAGTTGTTACGTAATTGAAACTTAGAGGTCTGGCGAGTCGATGTTTCATAGGTGCTCCAGAGAAACTCAATAATTTAGTTGTCTTGACGAGGTTTGCCTCATACCTAGGCTTGATGAGGGAAAAGGTGTTTTTCAAACTCCCTGATCAGGACACATTTCAGTTACATGCATCGATCTGATTGCAATTAGTGTTCCTTTCGTCTTTTTTCAAAAAAGAAGACGATTCGATCAAAATACAAACACGCTGGGAAAATATGCCCTTGAGCAATGAAAAACTTGGCACCTTCTAACTCCAGTGTCAAAGCAGTGGAGAAATGAAGAAACCAGGGAAAACTCTATGTAATTGTTGACAGAGGTGATACATGGGGGTAGCGTTTTAAAGAATACTATCGGCGTGTCGCAGGGAGACGAATATGACGAACTACGTTTGTATCCACAGCCACCTGTATCAACCCCCACGAGAAAACCCATGGCTTGAACGCATTGAAATACAGGATTCTGCATACCCGTACCATGACTGGAATATGCGAATCAATGCAGAGTGCTACGGTCCAAATGCCGCATCCCGAATCCTGGATGATCAGGGACGAATTACCCGGATCGTCAATAATTATGAAAAAATCAGCTTCAACTTCGGTCCCACATTGCTTGGCTGGCTGCAGAAAAGCGAGCCGGATACATACAAGAAAATCATAGAAGCCGATTCGGCAAGCATTAAAACGCGATCCGGCCATGGTAATGCCATTGCCCAGGCCTATAACCATATGATCATGCCGTTGGCCAACCGACGGGACAAGGTTACCCAGGTCTATTGGGGGATCAAGGCCTTTCGCCATCATTTCAACCGCGACCCTGCCGGGATGTGGTTGCCGGAAACAGCGGTAGATCTTGAAACTCTGGAAATTCTGGCCGATCAGGGAATTCAATATACCATTCTCGCACCGAGCCAGGCCAGGCGCATACGCATGTTGGAAGAAAAGGGATGGGAAAATGTGGTAAACGGTGAAATAGATACCCGTCGACCCTATCTTCTGCGTCTTCCATGCGGCGGTTCGATTGCCCTGTTCTTTTATAACGGGCAGATTGCTCATGAGGTCGCGTTCGGCGAGCTCCTTGCCAGCGGCGAAATTCTAGGTAAAAGATTTCTTCAAGACGTTCAGGAAAAGACAGATACATCAACGCTTATCCATATTGCCACCGACGGTGAAACCTTCGGTCATCATCACCGGTTCGGCGACATGGCTTTGGCCTATGCCGTCGATCTATTGGAAAAAAACGAATCGATTACCTTGACAAACTATGGAGAGTATCTTTCCCTCCATCCTCCTCAACATGAGGTGCAACTCCATGAAAACAGTTCCTGGAGCTGCGTACATGGCATTGAGCGCTGGCGAAGCGACTGCGGTTGCAGCTCAGGATACCAAGGTACCTGGAACCAGGCCTGGAGAGTTCCCCTTCGAGAGAGCCTCGACTGGTTGCGATTCAAATTGATCGCCATGTATCGCAAACAGGCAGCAAACCTGTTTTCCGACCCCTGGCTGGCGCGTGACCACTATATAGCGATTGTCCTGGATCGTTCTGGCGAGAATAAAAAGAGATTTCTGCAGGCGCATTGCAAGAAAGGCATAAGTAGAGAAGAGCAAATCATGGTTTGGACGCTTCTTGAAATGCAGCGTAATGCCATGCTCATGTATACGAGCTGCGGTTGGTTTTTTGATGAGATCTCCGGTATCGAGCCGGTGCAGATTCTTACGTTTGCAGCTAGAGCAATAGATCTTGCCAACTCCCTTTCCGGCAATGAGCATCTGGAAACTGTGTTTCTCGATCAGCTTTCCGAAGCTACCAGTAACATTGAGGGAATGGGTAATGGTTCAGATATCTACAAGAAATTTGTTTCTCCTGCCAAGGTAAGCCTGCAAAAAGCTGCGGCACACACTGCGATTAATTCATTTTTTGCAAACGATCAAAAGTCTACCCAACTTGGCTGTTTTACCATGGAGCTTCAGGAGTCCATCCGGCTTGCAGACAAGCATACCGCCGTTGCAGTTGGTCGACTCGATGTGACCAACACCATAACAGGTTCATCCGCGGCTTTTGTCTATGCCGCCGTTCAACAGGAACTTCATGATTTTACATGCGCTGTACAGAAGTATTCGGAGCTTGCGCATCATTTTTCCACATCTGCCCTGGGCCAAGTAACCGATGTTCATGGAAAACTGGCTGTTGAGATCGGCGAATCATTCAGAACATCAGGTATAGCCGGGGCCCTCAAAATAATGGATAATTATTTTGACTCCTCTCGCTTTACCCTGAAAGACATCTTTAAGGACGAACAGCAGCAGCAGTTGACCATCATTATTCAAGAAGGCCTTGATACCATAGAAAAAACATTTGAACAGGCATACAAATCAACTTCTTTTCTCATGGGGCTTCTGGAAAGCCTTGGTCACCGTGTTCCGGTAACCTTCAGTACAGCAGCAGAAATTGCCTTGAAAAGAGAAATAGTCAAAATTTTTGAGGGCGACACAATAAAAGTTGAGCAGATGGATTTTCTGCTTAAAGAGCTCAAACGATGGGACATAACCCTTGATAGCGAGTGGGTCGGGAATGTAGTGGAAGCAAGAGTAGCAAGAGAAGCAAAGCTGTTACAGCAGAGTGCCTGCCTGGCCACTCTGCAAAGGATGAATTCTTTTTTGAGCGTCCTTTCGCTTTTTCCCGAAAAGGCGAATTTTTGGCAACTGCAAAATATATATTATGAAATTATGGCTAGCACGTACATGGTGGCAAGCAAAAAGAGGAAACAACACGACAAGGAAGCCAAAAACTGGTTGGATGAATTTCACCAACTCGGCCATAAGTTGTTTATGAATGTGGAAGAATTGGCAAAGAATCTGGAGAAAGATGTTGTAACAACTGATAGTGATATACAAACAGGTCGGGATATTACCCAGTGTGTTGATACGGTATCCAAGAGCCATGCATGATTTCAGTATGCTGACATTTTGTTTGTTCCGTTCCAATATTCTTCAGTTCTTTTTGTTTATTTCCATGTTTTTTCTCCCCCTCCAAGTAACCGGATCCGAAAGTATCGTTGAGGATATTGTTATTGCAGATTTTTCAAGGGACGGTCTCCAGGGATGGCAGGAAAAAGAATTTGACGGCCAAACGCAGTACAAACTGGTTCGGGTGGATGGAAAAAGAACACTGCATGCAGAAGCCAATGCTTCGGCATCCGGTCTGTTCAAAGAGATACACGTCGACCTGCGAACCCATCCTTATCTTAGCTGGCAATGGCAGGTGGAACGAGGGCATTCACCTCTGGCCGAAAGGGAAAAGGAGGGCGATGATTATGCCGCCAGACTGTATGTTATCGTGGACGGCGGACTTTTTTTCTGGAAGGCCAGGGCTGTAAATTATGTCTGGTCGTCGTCGCAGCCGGTTGGCAGTGTCTGGGCCAATGCATTTGCCGGAAAAAACGTCATGTTGCTGGCCCAGCGTGGGCCGGATGACGAGATCGGGAAATGGTATAAAGAGAAACGAAACGTATATGATGATCTCAAAGCTCTTTTGGGTGAGGAGATCAATGCAATTGACGCCGTTGCCGTCATGACCGACAGTGATAACTCAAAAGGCACGGTTCGCGCCTTGTATGGTGAAATTCGTTTTTCGGCAGACTAGTACTTCTTGATTGTTGATTGTCGGTGTCGTAAAAAGCCACGCCACCGACGGCGGAAAGGTTATAACTCGTTGTAATCCCGTACAACGCAAATAACGTTTCCGTTATATAGATAGAGCATAAAAAGCTTAGGCTATTTGCTTGGATACTCCCTCTCCGGCTTTTCTTTACAGAAATCCGCTCTTTTCACCAGGTAGAGGTAGCCCGAGAAGCTTCGGACATGATTCTTAAGGATGATGCCTTTGTAACCATCGTTCATGCGATTGAACAGGGGCGTATTATTTTTAACAATATCAGGAAATTTGTTGTCTATCTTCTTTCATGTAACCTGAGTGAGATCATGGCCGTGACCTTTGCCGCCGTCCTCAGCATGCCCTTGCCGATATTGCCGTTGCAGATCCTCTTTCTTAACATCGTGACCGATGTCTTTCCCGCCCTTGCCCTTGCCGCCGGCGAAAGTAATCCTGGGATTATGGCCAAGCCTCCCAGAAAACGTAGTGAGCCGATCATGGCAAAACGGCATTGGTCTCTTGTTTTGATGTATGGGTTTGTCATTGCCGTTGCTGTATTGGCGTCCCTGGTCCTTGCTACAACTTGGCTGGCAATGGAGGTTCGACAGGCGGTAACCATCTCGTTCCTTACCTTGGGGTTTGCACAGTTGTTTCATGTAGTTAACATGCGTGATCAAGGCGTTTCACTGTTTGATAATATCGTTACCCGCAATCCTCTTGTTTGGGGAGCAATAGTGCTTTGCTCCCTTTTACTGGTTGCGACGGTGTATTTGCCAGGATTATCTGATGTTCTCAAAGTCTCCGATCCGGGCCTTAAAGGGTGGATATTGGTACTTGTCATGAGCCTATTACCAGTATGTGTCGGTCTGGTTATGCATGCATTTTTGCCGCAAAAGTTTTTTTCGGAAAAGAACAGAGAGTAACAGGGGATTTCTGGATATTTTAGCGTGGTTTTTTTAGTAATCCTTATTTCTTGGTATTCGTCCTCTTTTTTAAGCAGTCGAAGGAGCTTGCACTTCACGAAAACCCCCTTTAATATGTATGATATTCTTGCTGGTCGTGCAGCAATGCGGAACGGGCAAAGGCACTTGTCGATCTTGTGGTAAAATGATGTTGTTCCTGCAAAAACGACGAAGTTATAGCGCCATGTTGAACGTTAGTCTAAACCTGATCGCTACTGTTGGCACCTTAGGGGCGTTGACCTGAAAATTTTTGCAAACATCTTATTCTCTCTATGAAAAGTACAACGGCTCAGTTTAACAAAAAGTTCAGTCTGAAAGTCTTTGTCTTTATCGCACTACTTGCTGTCTCCGTTGTTACCTTTTGCCTTATCTTTGCAGTCACCGCCACATCGTATCAACACGCCTATCTTTGGCAATCCGAACGTAACACCAGGGCTCTTTCCAGCCAGCTCAGCGCATCGCTTCTTCAGCTCATGGAAAACGGATGGACCAGGGCGGCGTTGGATCGTTTTCTTCAACCGTATATTGAGGGCAGAACTGAAGTCCCTCTTACCGTTAACATGTATCGAGCCACCTC
>CALZIH010000175.1 GCA_945787305.1 uncultured Desulfobulbaceae bacterium
CGGCCAGCGCCAACGGGTCCTCATCGCCAGGGCATTGGCATCTGACCCGCAACTCCTGCTTTTTGATGAACCGACAGCAAACGTTGACAGCTCTTCCGGGGAAAAGCTGTACCGGATTCTTGCAGAACTCAACAAACGGATGACCATCCTTGTGGTCTCCCATGATATCGGTTTTGTCAACCATAGGATCACCAGTGTGGCCTGCGTTAACCAACAGGTTGTCATTCACCCAACCAGCGCCCTAGACGGACGCAGTATTATTGACCTCTATGGACACGACCTGTCTCTTATTCGTCATGATCATCGTTGTGCCGAGGAGGGCCACTCTTGCCTGAATTCTTAACTGACCTCCTGCAATTCCCTTTTCTCCAGAAAGCAATGCTCGCCGCGCTGCTGGCTTCCATTGCCTGCGGTATAGTCGGCACCTATGTCACCGTGCGTCGTGTCACCTACATCGCCGGCGCCATTGCCCATTGCACTCTGGGAGGTATGGGTGCCGCCAGGTATCTGCAAACAGAAATAGGACTGAGCTTTTTCACGCCACTGATAGGGGCCGTTATTTCCGCCCTGTTAGCGGCCTTGTTCATCTCCTACCTGCAAGCCAGGTCCACCTTACGCCAAGACACCATCCTTAGCGCGGTATGGGCCATCGGCATGGCCGTCGGCATACTCTTTATCAGCAAAACCAGTGGCTATAACGAAGACCTGATGAGCTACCTTTTTGGTGATATCCTGATGGTTACCTCTGTGGATCTTATCCTGATTGGACTGCTTGACCTGTTCCTGATCATGGCGACCATACTCTTTCACCGCCAACTGAACGCCATTGCCTTTGATGAAGAATTTTCACGCCTTGCAGGGCTACCAGTGCATGTATACAATACGCTTTTTCTTTGCACGGTTGCACTGACGGTCGTCCTACTGGTGCAAATCGTCGGCATCATCCTGGTTGTCGCCCTGCTGGCCCTGCCCGCAGCGACGGCCGGTCGGTTAACAAACCGCTTGGCAACAATGATGATTGCAACAACCCTACTCTGTGCGCTCTCCTCCTTGGGTGGATTAACTCTCAGCTATGCACCCAACCTGCCCGCAGGCGCAACTATCATCCTCACGGCGGCAACCATCTACCTTTCAACTGATATCTTGTTAAAAATACAAAACAAAACAAACTGAAACCGCACTATTTTCTTTTCCTTGACGAACCGCACCAGATAACATAAAGATGGATGGATATATCATTCTGCTGTACATTGCCTGCACCGCCCAAAACGGTGGCGGGGACAACGTTTTCGTAACACCTTAATATGTAAACACTTTATACTCTTTTTTAGTTTTTGAGGGCTTCCATGGAACAGACAAACTGGATGACAACGATACTCTCCAATCCCTACATCAGCGGCTTGCTGATCGGCATAGTTTTCTTTCTTTATGTTCGATCACTGCTGAAGATTCGACAAATGGGACAGGACATAAAAAAACTACGCGAGCACCTGCACACCAAGCTGGAGATTGACTCGGCCGATAATGAACGTAGAAAAGCTGAAACCGAAAAAATCAAACAGGAACGGGATAACCTGCGCAACACTGTCCAGGTGCTCAACCAAAAGCCGGGGCGACAAGAACTGCGGCAGGCACAGATTTATCAGAAAGCGGTGGAAATCATGTTTGAAAAGTCCCCCGGTTTTGCACCGGCCTGGCAGATAACCTTGAAAGAAGCCGAAGAGGAGATGAGAAACGCTGAGCGCGGCATCATCCCTTTTATTAAACGTATGACAAGCACTGCCGGCACCTCCACTACTGAAGGTGAAAAAAGCAGAAAAAAAACACTGGAACTGGAAGAACCGGCCAGTAACTAAAGTGTGCCTTGAATAATACAATATTTTGAGCAACAGCGGTTTGGCAAAAACTGTCGGTGTCGCAAAAGGACTTACCACCGACGGCGGAAAGGTTATATCTCATTCTATTTCCGTACAGTACAAGCGGCATTTTTGACTTTTTACGAGTTCATTACAAGTCACATATTCAAGGTAGTCTCAAGGTGGAATAAACACAGTGCTTTCGAATTCAACTGAAGCGGTCTCAGCGCCGCTGGCAAACGCCGGCCTGATCCTTGTCGGGCCCCGTTACCCGGAAAATATCGGTGCTGCCGCCCGTATCGCTTACAACTTCGGTATCCCCGGACTAACCGTTGTTACAGACAGGGAACCGGACCAGGAACGCATGCTGAAAATGGCTACCCACAAAGCCTCTCACCTGATCAAGGGCCTGCGGCTGGTGGCGACCACCAGAGAGGCTGCCGAACCGTTTCACTTCATTGTCGGAACCACTGCCCGCCAGGGACGACAGCGGATGCGTCAAAACACGCCCCGCATGGTAATGGAGAAAATGACCCCGCTGGCCAGCGATCCGGAGAATCGTATTGGCCTCATGTTCGGCCCTGAAAATACTGGCTTGACCAATGAGGACCTTGATTATTGTCAATATTCCTCGACCATTCCCACCGCAGATTTTTCATCGCTCAACCTGGCCCAGGCCGTTGCCATCCATTGCTACGAGTTACACATGGCTGTTGCTGACCAACCGGCTCTTTCCACCGGCACTGAATATGCCAACTCCTTTGACCTGGAGGGAATGTATGGACATGTTACCGAGGCCCTTTCCGAAGTTACCTTTCTTGATGAAAACAACCGGACCTATTGGATGCGAAACATCCGTCAATTCCTGGGAAGAATTCATTTGAGCAAAAAAGAGGCCAGCCTTATCCGCGGCATCTGTCGAAAATTCCTCTGGCACAGCCGATGTCAGCCTGAAGCAGCGGAAGGAGATCCCCTACCCAACAGAATCGCAAACACCATGGGTCGATGACCGAATTGCATCCTTTACTCGATTTCCATTGTATTACCTTTTCAACTGGAACCACTTAGAGCCAACCATATCAAGCGAAGGCACTTCGGTTTTGCAGACGGCATCATAACCTCTAGCCCGGAGACCACATATGGCGTTTCAGCTTCCCCGATATAGAGCTCCTGATTTTTCTAAACCTCCCCTTTGTCAATCGCCCGCCGCACCCCTGGTCCCAGTGGAAACCGATGGTGTTGCCCCGCTTGACTTCCACGCCACTTCAAACCACCCTGAGTATATCCGACTTGCTAACGGCCGCTGGCTCCTGGCCGAGGAATCGCGTATGGACGGGGCGTTGGTTCTGGAAGACGAGACTCTCATCGTAAAGGAGCCCCGCAAGCTCTGTCGAGGAGAGCTGGTTGTGGTCGGTCGTACCGAAAACGGAGAAGAAGGAACCTATGTCCATGTGGATGGCTTTGAGAAGGTGTCCGACATTCAGAAAAATAAATTTGCCTTTCACACTCGCGGCACAAGGGAAACTCCTTTTTCCCGCTCGTATGATGAACTGTATGAACTGCTACGCCATGAACGAGAACATGGTCATATCGTCTGGGTCCTTGGCCCTGCCGTCGCCTTTGACAAAGACAGCCGCAACGGCATGCAGGACCTTATAGAACACGGTTTCTGCCATGCCCTGCTTGCTGGTAACGCCTTGGCAACTCACGACCTGGAGGCTACTCTTTTTGGCACCGGGCTTGGCCAGGACATCTATACCCAGCAGTTGCACCCCAACGGCCATTATCATCACCTGGATGTCATTAATTCGGTCTGCCGGTTCGGTTCTATCTCCACAGCCATAGAGTCCCTTTCCATTGAGGACGGTATACTCTGCGCCTGTGAGAAAATGCGGATCCCCTATGTTCTGGCTGGATCTATCCGCGACGATGGTCCATTGCCGGGGGTGCTTACCGATGCGTTGACAGCACAAACCGCCATGCGCAAGCATTGCAGAAAAGCAACAACGGTCATCACCGTCGCGACCCAGCTTCACTCCATTGCCGCCGGCAACATGACCCCAAGCTACACCTTGACTGCAAAAGGTGAGGTACGGCCTGTCTATTTTTACATTGTGGACATGACGGAATTCTCTGCTGACAAGCTGGCCAACCGCGGATCCATGCAGGCAAAGGCAATCTTGACCAATGGACAGGACTTTATAGTCAACCTCTGGAACAACCTTTCCCCTTGAGAAGAGGATGCAATGGAAAAGACTATACGGCTCATCGGCGTACCCATGGATTTAGGGCAGAGTTATCGTGGAGTAGACATGGGACCCGATGCCATTCGTTATGCCGGTTTGGCTGACGCCCTGACCAGCCTCGGTTACAAAGTGCATGACAGCGGCGACCTCCCTGTTCCAAAGCGCTACGGGCTGGAAAGAATTGACAGGGACTGTCTCGTTATGGCTGTCGAACAGGGCTGCGATCTCGTGTACAAGGCTGCCTGCCAGACACTGCAGAAAGGTGAGATGCCTATCTTTATGGGCGGAGACCATACCATGGCCATCGGCTCGATCAGCGGGTTGACCTGTAAGCATCCTGCCGGCGTGATCTGGTTTGATGCCCATGGCGACAGCAATACCCCCAACACCTCACCCAGCGGCAACATCCACGGCATGTCCCTTGCTATTCTCCTTGGTCATGGCCACGAGACACTTGTCCATTTGGGAGATAGGGGGGCTAAACTGAGACCTGAAGATGTGGTGCTTGTCGGGGTTCGCAGCCTTGACGATGGTGAAAAACAATTGCTGGCTGACCTTGGCGTTCGCATCCTCACCATGCGGGATATAGATGAACGGGGAATGGGTGCGGTTATTCAGGATGCTCTGCATCATCTTCGCCATTGCCGACACCTTCATATCAGCCTGGACATGGACTGCCTTGATCCCCAGATTGCACCGGGAGTAGGTACACCATGCCCCGGCGGAATAACCTACCGCGAAGCGCAGCTTGCCATGGAAATCATTGCCGATACCGACCGTTGTCGATCCCTGGACATAGTGGAGATAAACCCCATCATAGATCAAGCTAATAAAACCAGCAGCATGGCCGTGGCCCTAGTGGAGTCTCTGGCCGGCAAGACAATTTTATAAGGCTTGAGAGAACAAAGACCAACGGGACTGGCAGGAACAAGCCCGTCCCACCTTCTTACTCTACCCCATCGGGTAAATTATCTCTGCATGGACCTGGTCGCATGCAGCCAGCACCTCTTTGGACAGTTCCAAATCCAATGCCGCAAGTGAGTCATCCAGCTGGGACGGATCCGTCGCGCCGATAATGGTTGAGGCCACAAAGTCAAACTGTTTCGACCAGGCAACAGCCAGAGTTGTCGGCGAAATGCCGGCCTTTTGCGCAATCTCCATATACCGTGCAGTTGCTGCCAAGGTGCGGTCATTGACAAAGCGATGGACCATGGCTTTGATCCTTTTATCCTCTGAGCAGGCGTAATCGTGAAAACGGCCGCTTGTCGGACCGCCCGAATTGTACTTACCGGTAAGCACACCGCCGGCAATCGGTGAATAAGGGAGAAGAGAAATCGTTTCCCTTTGGCACATCTCCACCATTTCATCAAGAAACCTGCGATTGAGAAGGGAAAAATTATTCTGGATCGACTCAAAGCGGCTGAAGCCGTTATACCTACTGATCATATTCGACTTCGTGGTCCCGTAAGCCGTATCGTTTGAGGTGCCCAAGTAACGGACTTTGCCGGACTGCACCAAGGAGTTGAAAGCGGCCATCGACTCCTCACGCGGGACAACCGTATCAGGCCAGTGCATCTGATAGAGGTCGATATAGTCGCATTGCAGGCGGCGAAGACTCCCCTCAACAGCCTGTGTAATATGATGGGCGTCAATGGCGGTGAGCCCGGAACGAACGGGGGGAACAAACCAGCCCGAAGCGGCACCGGCAACTTTGGTGGCAATGATGACCGAGTCTCTGGGCTTTGTCTGCAGCCATTCACCGACAATTTCTTCAGTCCTGCCGACGCTCTCAGCCCTCGGTGGGACCGGGTAGACTTCGGCGGTATCAAAAAAGTTAATGCCTTGCTCATAGGCTTTATCCATGATTGCAAAGGCCGTTTTTTTGTCGCACTTGGAACCGAAAGTCATCGTTCCCATACATATGGGACTCACCCGCAAACCACTTTTGCCGATATATCGATATTGCATGTCTAACTCTCTTCTTTTAATATATTTTTCCAATCCGATTTATAGGCGGAAGTTTCTTTTTATCCTACTCAATCAAACCAGTTAGTGCGAAATAGCCCAGCGTTGAGGTTCTTCCTCTTCATACGCTGGCATCAAGCCGGCAAGAAAGCTCGCTTAAGACCTGTTAAACCAGACAAGCGGGCAAAGATCGCAGGCAGGCTTTGATTTCTTACAAAATTCCTTGCCAACCTGGACGATCAGGGCGAGCTCG
>CALZIH010000176.1 GCA_945787305.1 uncultured Desulfobulbaceae bacterium
CCTCGTTTTCAACCCGACACCAAGTTGTTCATCCTTCATTCCACCCTGGGCACAATTACAGATATAGGCATCGGTGGGTTATCTTATACATACTATCTTTTACCAAACGAATCCTCCAAGAGGCTGCCCAAGACCGCCACCATATTCAGTGCCGACAAAGACACGCTCGTAGATCTCCCATGTATTGTCGTTGACGATGTAGTCCTTCGCGAGTCCTACTCTTTTTTTCCTGAATTGAAGCAGCGTCAAGTAAACTTCACAGACCTGACGGAAAAACAGCTTCTGGGATTGGAACAGTTTATTCTTCAGCATGCAATGGTCTTTACATTTGATTTTGAAGAAAAAATACACTCAACGACGACGGCTAAATTTGACCACGCGTCATGAAATCAGCCACTTTGCCGGGGCAAACAACCAGATCATCACAATCCAACTGCTTTGACCAGGTCCTTTACAGGCCGTCTGATCCAGGTACACTATCCTGGCAATCGCTGATGGATACTCCACACCACTGTAGGCACATACATTACGGTATCACCTTGACTCCCTCTCCTACAGTTCGGTAAGTCCTTCTCGGATGGCATATTTGACAAGTCCGGGCACAGAGTCTATGGCAAGCTTTTCCATAATTCGTCGCCGCCTTGCTTCGACAGTTTTGACGCTGACGTGGAGGCGCTCTGCAATATCCTTTGTTCGATAGCCCTCGGCAATAAGCTGCAACACCTCACGCTCTCTGGTGGTAAGACTTTTCCGATCTTTTACAGCACCCTGTTGTTCAAGATGATTGCGGTAATCAGAAACCACAGTCTTTGCGATTTGCGGGCTGAGATAGGTCTGGTTGCAGATAACCGCCTCCAGAGCATGTCGCAACTCTTTAAAGGCACATTCTTTGAGCAGGTAACCGGAGGCTCCAGCCTGCAACGCTCCTGAGACAAAACGCTTGTCGGAATGCATGGAAAGAATGATAACTTTGGTTGCCGGAAACTCTTCAAGAATTGCCCTGGTGGCATCTATACCGTTGAGAACGGGCATACTGACATCCATAACCACAACATCGGGCCGCTTGCTGCGTACCATTGCCAGTGCTTCCCTACCGTCTTTAGCCTGACCGATGAGTTCCATATTCGGCTGTTTTTCAATAAGTGAGGAAAGGCCATCGCGTACGATTTTATGATCATCTACGACTATTATTCTTGTAAGCATCAGCTTCCCTCCGTTTCGTATTCCCGGCTACAAGGCATCACAACCGTGATAAAAACGGTTGTACCCTCCCCTGGAGATGAATTTACAGTAAAAGAGCCGCCAATACTTTTCACCCGCTCCTGTATGGAAAACAGCCCAAAGCCAATCTCGTTCTTTCGTCGGTCCAGCCCCATTTTTTCCACCGTAAACCCAACCCCCTGATCGCTCACCGAGACATTGAGCACATCACCATCAAGATGGGTGTGCACTTTCGCCCGATCCGTTTGCGCATGCCGGACAACATTGATTAACAACTCGCGAATGGTTCTAAACAACAGGGTCAAACAGGTACGAGAGGCGTTTTCCGGAAGCTCCTCAACATCAATGTCCACATGGAGGCTGTGTTGTTCAGCAAACTGCTCAGCCAACCAATCCAAAGCAGGTACCAGACCAAGTTCATACAATATCGGCGGGCTGAGCTCAAAGGTCATTGTACGGGTGTCCTGGAGAATCTGGCTCAAGGTACCGGTAATCTTCTCCAGCTGCCCCCGAATCGTATCGTCGCCAGCCTCCTCGATAAGGCCGTCAATCTGCATACGGGTGACCGACAAGGCCTGGCCGATTCTATCATGGAGGTCTTCGGCAATTTTGCTGCGTTCACGTTCTTCAATGGATAAAAGTTCCGTTGACAAGGTTCGCAGTTGATCCTGATACAGTTCCATCTGCTGTTGGTATTTTTTTCGTTCCTGGATTTCACGCTCCAACCTGACATTGGTTTCGGTCAGGACTTTCGTCCTTTCATGCACCCGCTCTTCCAGGCTTTGCTGTATCTCCCGCAATGCCTCTTCGGCCTTAACTCGTTCCCGGATCTCCTTGGTCAGCTGAACATTCATCTTCCACAGCATGACCGATTTTTCTTCTTCCTGCTTGGGCAAAACATGGCCGGCGTATCCGCCTCCGATGAAGTCATATTGCAACTGCTGTCCCAGCTGGATAATGTTCCGCTCAATCGAGGACAACCCCTCCTCTATATTCTGCGGATCAATTTCCGACATCAAAACGGAAATATTGAACATCTTGGAAACCGTCTCAATCATCTTCTTATGAAAAAATAACAGAAGAACCATGGCCAGAAGGCCTACCCCTATATTGGACAAAAGAACATAATGCAATATTATATTGGTATTACCGGTAATGAGGCGGTCACTTACAGTATTGAGGAGTAGGGCATCTCTGCCCTGATAGTCCCGGTACCTTGAAAAAACTTCTAACGATTGCTCGCCTATGCTGTAACCAAAGGTGTTGCCTGCATCAAGCTGTAAGGCAACATCGGCGGGAACATCATAATGATATTTTTCGTCATTGATCAGGTGATAATGAAAAGGGACCTTGATCCGTTTTTCCATATCCTTCAGCAACCACTCGTTTATTAATTTCCCGAAAATCAGCGTTCCTCCTATGGGCCCCTCAAATTGGCTGGTAATAATGGGCCGGGAGGCTACAATCATTGCTCCCTTGTCGGTAACCAACAAGCCGGCTTTTGAGCTGTTTTCATCCTGATGCTTGAGCAAGGGGTGGAGCCTGGGCAATCCCGAAAACGAAAATGTTTTCAGGGATAATTGCTGCCCGGTTTCGAGATCAAAGCTCTTGCCCCAAATCAGTTTTCCCTCTCTGTTGTAATAATGAATCAGGTTGATCTTGTTGCTTGCAAAGGTAGAATAAGGCAGGTTGGATGCTATATAATCACTGGAAGAATTATGAATGAAGTCATAGGTATCGTCCCAGGCGGCCCAGTCTGTGGCAAACACATCAAGAAACTGTACTTCGCGATTAAGGGTGGAAATACATCGCTCCATATCCTTTTGAGCAATGCTCTGTTCCAGGGCATGATGTCCCGGACGAACTATTGTCTTGATCAATAGATAGTTTCCCACGCTATAAAAAATGACTAATAGCAACGTGCCCAGAATCAGTTTAATACGAATGCTGTTGGAGAGGGAATGGATGCGCTCCTGAAAGGCACGAACCCTGCCCGCGGACTGTCCCGCAGGACCGGAATCGGTAAAAGGGGTCTCTTCAGGAAGATGATTTGAGCGCATTTGCGAGTTATCGATTATACAGGCCCGCGTCGGCTGCTGGCCAATGTTACCCCTTGTGAAGGGTTTTACCATTCGGTGGCAAAGAAAACATATACTTTTCCGTTAGTCTCTGTGCCGCACTGATTTTAACGTTATATTCATATCGGTCAACACTGTCAATCAGCATTGAAATAACGCTGACTCAATTCTCAACGTTGCAAACCATCCCTAACAGCTCGTCCCAACTGCTCCAAGGAATAGGGTTTTTTTATAAACGTTCTGGCGCCAAGTTCCAGGGTAAGTTTGACATCCTCACTGTCGGAAAAACCACTGGCAAGAATTGCCTTTTGATCAGGATAAAATTTCACTATTTCTTGATATGTCTGCCGGCCGCTCATACCCGGTTCCATCAGCATGTCTAACACAATCAGATCAGCTCTATTTCCTTTGAGAAATTCAATTGCCAGTTCACCAGAGGCTACGGTATTGGTCGTATAGCCAAGAGATTGCAGCATCTGTCCGGCAACATCTCGCAGGCGCGGTTCATCATCTACAATCAAAATATGCTCACCGCTGCCGTTGATTATTTCTTCAGCTTTGCTTTCTGCCGTACCCTTACCCTCTTCATTGCATGCCGGAAAATAGAGCTGAAAGGTTGTTCCTCTTTCACTACTCTCAACAAAAATTTTCCCATCATGATCTTTTACGGTATTCCAAACCACTGCTAATCCAAGGCCGGTGCCGCTCCTGCCCATCACCTTTTTTGTAAAAAACGGTTCAAAAACATGCTCGATGCTCTCCGGTGGAATACCCGCACCTGTATCCGTAACCATCAGGACAACATATTCCACCTGCTGCAGACCTTTGTCGGCAGCCCACTGTTGCTCGGGAATACGGCTGAAAGTGCTGAGCGTTATTGTTCCTGCGTTATCTATAGCTTCAGCTGCGTTCTGCACGAGGTTCATAATGCACTTTTTAATATGCACCGGTGAACAGGAGATAACGGGTAGCTGGTCGGAAAGCTTCTGGTCGAAACGAACCTGAGGATAAAAAGAGACAAGATGACGACACTCCGGGGAATCAACATACTCCATAATAAGGGAATTCAGACAAACTGACCTCCTGACGCTTGCAACCCCTCGAGCCACGGTGAGCAGGTCGGCAACCACAGCTGCAGCCCGCTCGCCTGAATCCTTGATCGCGGCAAGCGGTTTTCGTAAGCTACTCCCCTGGGGCAACTGCATAAGAAGGAGTTCCGGGTACCCGGTAATACTTGTCAGGATGTTGTTGAGGTCATGGGCAACCCCGCCAGCCATCAAACCAATCGCCTCCATTTTCTGTGCCCGGTACAATTCCAGTTCCAATTTTTTCCTTTCCGTTTGATCAACAATAAAGCTGACCACGCAGGATCTTCCTTTAAGTTCAATGGGAGCACTGATACTATCCGCCTCAAAGGTCATGCCGTCCTTTTTCAAAAAACGAATATCTGTGGCCAGGTTCTTTTGCCCATCTTTCTTTTCTTTGACCACCTTGCTGATCGTATCGACATCGGCGGGGCTATGCAGTGCATCAACGCCCATACTTACCATTTCATCCTGTCCGTAGCCAAGCATTATACAGAGAGCAGGATTTGCATATTTGAACTGCATTGTTTGAGAATCGGTTATCAAAATACCCAGGGGGGCATGATTCAAGATCCTCTGCAGCCGCTGTTTACTGTCCTGCAACTTGAGCGTCCGCTCCTGGACCCTTTTCTCAAGGGCTAGGTTATTTTTCTCAAGAGACTGATTCAAATCAATGATCTTTTGTACAAGCCTTCCATAGCTGAAATACAATATGAGAAATGAACAGAGAAGAAGAACACTGCTTATGAGCAGGGTGGAGGCGAGAAGTTTGCGTTTTTGCGCAAGCTCTTCTGAAATATCCAATGCAACAAAAAAATCACCCAATTTCGTATCGAGATAATTGGTAACAGGCAACACATTGATGACCACATACGGACTGCCATCCAATTCTATCCTTTGTTGTTGCCTATTCCAATCAAGTGTATCCTTTACCGGTCCAAACAGGGCTGCATCTAAGGAACGAATGAGAGGTAGACCCCCTTGCGAAGCACCAAATTCTGCCTCTTTTGCTCCCGCCCACTCCTCGTGCAAGATGGTCATTCCGGCAATGGTGTTCAATTTGTTCCGTAACGCGTCAATCACCATATTGGCATCAAGCCCGAACTGCACCGCACCGATATACTCATCCTTATAAAATACAGGCTGTACAACACGATACTGCATGCTCTTAATCCCTACGTCAAATCCGGAGTATTGACGTCTATCCCGATTGACAGCAGCAACATCAGGCCGTATCGTACTGACATTGTCGCCGTATTTTTCAGGATAAAGAACGCGTAAAAAGACATGGTTATCAGGGAGAATCCAGCCAATGGTTCTAAAGTAGGGATCTTCCTTTTTCAGGACCGTGAACAGTGAGGTGCTGAGCTGAAGGAGCTTTTCCCTGTCTTTTTGCGCAAAGGCACGAATCATCTGTTCCCGGCTTAATGAAATACCAGGGTTGACAAAGGCTGATATTCTCTTTTGATATCTTGACGATTCCACCGAAAGAATGGTATCGGCCAACAGGGCCGCACTTTCACTTTTACCCGCAATTATCTCTCGTACCTTCTCCTCGTGCTGTTGCCGGACAATCATGACAAACACAAAGCATATCGCTGTTATCAGCAGCATGATGGATGCTATTACTTTCCATTTTGTCTTCATTGTACCCTTTGCCAGGATTAGGTTTGCGTGAATACTTCAACTACAAAAAGAATCGTCAAGGTTACGCTTTGGAGTTACCCTTGTTTGATTTTATGCTCAAGATCGGCGATTTCAAAGAAATATATGAGATTATGAATGCTGCCTACAAAGCCGATTTGAGAATTGAGCAATGCGCGATCATCTACCGATGGTGCATGTTGTAGGATTACTCATAACAACTCAATTTACCTTATGGGTGAAGGTCAAGGCATGCGAAAATTTTTACCATAGATAAGCGACTGATACTACAAGGATAAAACTTTGAACATAACGAGGTAAGCGAACTGGTGAGACTCCGGGAGGTCGGGCGAAAATACAATTTTTCAAGGTAGTCTTGAGCAATGTGAGGTCATCCACTAACCATACCGTAACACGGAACCACACTACTATCTTCAGCCGACAATTTAGCTTGCCCCGCCGCAAACTCAATGTATAGTATCTTCCATGGAACAAGTACTCCCCTTTCTTCTTTTTCTCGGGGCCGGCCTCCTGCTGAAGCGGCTGCCGGTTTTCCCAGCCGACACCGACCGCAGTCTCAACCTGTATGTGATCTATATCGCCTTACCGGCGCTGATTTTTTTGCAGGTCCCCGGCCTCCAGCTTTCCTCCCGGATGCTGGTTACGGTAATCATGCCCTGGATGACACTGCTCGTTTCCGGACTGCTGACCCTGCTCATCTCCAGGTTAATGCGCTGGTCAAGGGAAACCACCGGTGCTCTCCTGCTGGTTGTTCCTCTAGGCAACACCTCTTTTCTCGGCATCCCCATGGTCGAACAGTTCTTCGGTAGCCATGCGGTGTCCTATGCCATCCTCTATGACCAATTCGGTTCCTTTCTGGCCCTCTCCAGTTACGGTACCGTTATCCTGGCAATATATGGTAAAGGCGAGCAAAACAGTCTTTCCAGCATTCTGATAAAAATTATAACCTTTCCCCCATTTGTCGCCCTGCTCTGCGCCCTTTTCCTCCCTCTGGATAACCTACTGCAGACAGTCAAGCCCATGTTGACAATGGCTGCAGGCTCCCTTGTTCCCGTCGTCCTGGTGGCTATTGGCTTTCAAATGCAACTGCTGTTACCCCGTCATGATGTCAGCCCTTTTGTTTTTGGCCTGACAATTCGCTTGCTCCTCACCCCAGGCCTGTTTATTTTGGCCTGCAAAACCTTGGGCTTGGGCGGCGAGGCCGTTCAGGTTTCCCTTTTTGAAACAGCAATGCCGCCCATGGTAACGGCAGGAGCGCTGGCATCGATAGCAGGATTGAAACCAGGCCTGACCTCGGCCATGGTCGGATTCGGCATCCTCTTTTCCTTCCTCACCCTACCGCTGATATTTCAATGGATTCAATGACTCCAAACCACATTTTAGATGCAATGCCCTCTACAGAGACAAAGCGACCATGCCTGAAAAAAAGCAACCAACCCTCATCCTGACCGTACGGCCGGAAAACATCCTTGCCCTCACCACGTTGCTGCAACGAGGGTTTCTCGTGCCGTGCCGAGGGCCGGTCACCCTGACAGAGCTCCTCATTGATCTTCTTGGTTTTGACCAAAAGTACATCAGCAAAAGTATTGAAACGATATTCATCAACGGCTGTGCCTGTGATTCGCTGGAGCAATACATTTTCCCGAGCACCAGCGTGGCCCTGTCAGCAGCCATGCCGGGGCTGGCCGGGGCTATTTTTCGTAAAGGCGGAGCCCATGCAAGCCTGCGCAGTCAACCTGTTCACAAATCACTCCCACGGGAAGCCACAGCAGGATTTATCACGGTTAAATTGTTTAACATGGTTGCCACAGACAAAGGAGAGGAACTCTTGACCAAGGGTATTCTCGTCAAAGGTTCTATTCTGAGCCGGTTTTTCAGCAGACAACAGGAACGACTCCGTTCCTTGGACTTAGTTATCCGACACAATGCTGGAACCCTATCCCTGAAGGATGCCGTCCATTGGGCAGCAACCCATCACCACATACAGTTCAGCGTCGATACCTGCGAATATATTCCCTCAAATCACTGAGGATGAAAAGCACCGAAATCAACTGATTTCTCCTATACCGCCTGTAAAGGATGGAGTATACTGCGGCCATGGATGTCATCACCACCCATATAAACGCAGATTTTGACGCTCTTGCCGCCATGATTGCGGCCAAAAAACTCTACCCGGAAGCGGAACTTGTTTTTGCCGGAGCCCAGGAAAAAAATCTTCGTAATTTCCTGGCTCAGGAGTTTGGCCACAACTATGAATTTAAAAAAATCAAGCACATTGACCTGACAGCTGTTACCCGCCTCATCGTCGTTGATACGAGAAACCCAAACCGTATTGGCCGCTTGTCTGAATGTGTAAACAACCCGGAGATGGAAATCCACCTCTACGACCACCACCCGGATACACCCGACGACATGAAAGGAACCCTGGAAGTTGTTGAGCCGGTGGGATCGACCACAACCATTTTCACCCGTCTATTACGGGAACACGACCTACAGCCGACACCTGATGAAGCCACCCTGATGGCTCTCGGCATATATGAAGACACCGGTTTTTTTCTCCACTCCACAACAACCCCGACGGACCTGCAAGCTGCATCCTGGCTACTTGAGAAACAAGCAAACCTTGATGTGGTCACCCATTTTATCAGCCATGACCTGACCGCAACACAAGTTAACCTGCTCGGGGAATTGCACAAGCAGGCAACCACCTACTCCATTCAATCTATTGATGTGGTCATCGTCAAGTTGACCCTGGCTGAATATGTGGATGAATTTGCAGTCCTCATTCGCCGGCTCATGGTTATGGAAAATATCAACGTTCTTATCGGTCTGATTTGCATGGGTGAACGCATGTACTTGATTGCCCGCAGCAGAATCCCCGAGGTCAACGTCGGTCACATTGCCCGTGAATTCGGCGGCGGCGGCCATGCATCGGCAGCGGCGGCTACAATACGCGAGATGACATTGTTTGAGGCCGAAGAAAAGCTGATCCAGTTTCTGCACAGACATATCAAGCCCAAGGCAATTGCCGGTGAAGTTATGTCCGCGCCGGTCCTGAGCGTACCACCGACAACATCGATTGATGAAGCCCATAACCTCTTGACCCGTTACAACATTACCGTCCTGCCGGTGGTTGAAAATGCGCAGCCCGAACCGAGTCGAGTCCAATCGCCGGGCCTGCTGGGCATGATATCGCGAAGGGTGGTGGAAAAGGCTATCTTTCACAAACTTGGCCATCTGCCGGTTTCAGAATACATGACCACCGAGATTGCCACCCTACCTGTCAGTGCGACCCTGGCCGACATCCAGGAACTGATCATCGAACATCGACAGCGATTGATCCCGGTCATGGACGGGGAGAGTATTGTCGGCGTCATCACCCGGACCGATCTTCTCAACCTGCTGGTTAACGACCCGGCCAACCTGCCGAAAAATCTTCTCCAGGAAGACGAACATCCTTCAGTGGAACGGACTCGAAACCTGACCACACTGTTAACCAACAGCCTGCACAAAGAGATCATTCTTTTACTTAAAGACGTGGGTGAAGCGGCCGCAAAGCTTGGGTTTAACGCCTATGTAGTCGGCGGATTTGCCCGTGACCTGTTGCTGCAGATTAAAAACCTGGACATAGACATTGTAATTGAAGGGGATGGAATTCAGTTTGCCCGCGAACTGGCCAACAAACGAAATGGAACGGTCCGTACCCATGAAAAATTCGCCACAGCCACCGTCATCCTACCCGACAACAGGCGAATAGATGTGGCCACCGCCCGCCTGGAGTACTATGAGTATCCGGCGGCCATGCCGACAGTTGAGCTATCCTCCATAAAGCTCGACCTGTACAGGCGGGACTTTACCATCAACGCCATGGCCATCCACCTTAACCCCGACCGTTTCGGCATTCTGGTTGATTTTTTCAACAGCCAGAACGACCTGAAAGAACGAAGGATTCGGGTACTGCACAATTTAAGTTTTGTTGAGGACCCCACCCGTATATTTCGGGCCATCCGCTTTGAACAACGATTAGACTTCCGCATCACCCGCCATACCGAAAAGCTTATTAAAAATGCGGTCAGCATGAACCTGTTTGACCGCTTTTCAGGAGCCCGCTTCTTTGGCGAACTGAAGGAGCTTCTTTCGGCAGATAATCCATTGCCCGCCCTGCGGAGGATGAATGCATTTTCCCTTTTTCCGTTTCTCTGGCCGGATCTTCGACCCAACCTGAAGATAGACCGGCGATTTATCCATGTCATAACCCAGGCGACAAGGGCAGTCTCCTGGTTTCGCCTGCTTTACCTTCGCACCCCCTGCACTTTCTGGGCGGTATATATCCTGGCTATCATGAGTCGTTCGAGGGTGCGGGAACTGATGTGCTTCTGTAAACGTTTTGAGATACCGGACAAGCAAACGAAAATGCTCCTGCGCCAGAAAACCGAAGGGGAACGAATTGCCCGGGAGATGCTGCGTCGCCCTTTCTTAAAACCCAGTGAGATCTACTGGCTGCTCCTGGATCTTGAAAATGAGGGACTGCTCTACCTGCTTGCCATTGCTCGAAAAAAACGCATACAAAAGGCTGTATCCCAGTTTGTGACGACCCTCCGCGACACCCGCCCCCTGGTCAGCGGCAAGGATCTGCAGAAACTGGGCTATGAACCGGGGCCGCAGTTTCGCACCATGATCAACCATGTCCTTGAGGCCCAGTTAAACGGGGCCATCAGGACAAAAGAAGAGGCAATAGCTCTTTTAAAAC
>CALZIH010000177.1 GCA_945787305.1 uncultured Desulfobulbaceae bacterium
CTGAAAGTTCTGGCCCTCAGTTTTTTACTGTTGATTGGTTTTACTCTGGTCGGAGAAGGACTTGAGCTGCATATCCCCAAAGGATACATCTACTTTGCCATGGCCTTTTCCATCCTTGTCGAGATGCTCAACATGAAAATACGAAAACGCAAGGTTGAACCGGTCAAGCTTCGACACTCTTCACTGGAAACAAAGTGAAAGGGGCCTTGAAAAATTAGGTTTTTCGTTCGAGATCAGGTAAGGGTAGACTCCGAGTCATGCGAAAAATTTTACCACAGGCAGGATATTCCCAGGATAAAACTTGAGCATAACGAGGTAAGCGAACGTGTGAGACTCCGGGAGATCGGGCGAGAATACAATTTTTCAAGGTAGCCGGAATTGTTTCTGTATTGACCTGCTTGTAACGTCCTCAGGTCAGTTGGTAAAGTGGGCAGGTACTTTTTCATGCTGGCTATGCCTCTGCCACCGAGCAAATAGGCCATATTTGAGGAGCCTTGAAATTAAGCGAGGAAGAAACGGATACAACCAGGAAGTCGTTTATTTTTTTTCTTGCAATATTTTGTCTAAAGCGCCGTATATTTCATCGCTGCCCTGCTCCATTTCCGCCAACAACATTCTCAGGGTGTTGTAATCTTCTGCATCTGTTGCCAATACATCGTAGATTTTCTTTGTACTGGAATGAACGACTTCATGTGGCGCCACAACTAAACCATAACTTGGTGTGTCACTAAAGTTCTGATATCCCTCCCCATCGTAATACCATTTACCGAGTCGGCAGTTATAGTGATCTACAAACTCAACCTGTTCTTTTTTAGTTACAACAGAGAGATAGGTGTTGACTTTCCACAGCATGTGATCAATTTTTGCCAACGACATAAACACCCTGTCCGTAGCATAATCAATATGACTGAAGGTGTCCTTCATCACTTCCGTATCGTCGCTTAACTTCTGCTGTAACGCCTTGGTTAACTCATTGGCATTTGTTATGGTTGTGTTCACTTCGCCGAAGCTGCCGCCAATGCTATTAACGTTCTGCTTGATAGAGTCAAGGGAAGCATGTATTTCGCCCACTGCTTTTTCCGTATTGCCGGCAAGCGTTTTTACCTCTTCTGCAACCACCGCAAAACCACGGCCATGTTCCCCGGCCCGTGCGGCTTCAATAGTCGCGTTTAGGGCCAGGAGGTTCGTTTGACCGGAGATGTCTTTTATCAAAGATAAAATACCTTCAACCGCCTGTGCCTGTAGAGACAGTTCGTTAATGTCTTGCAAAGAGCCAGTAGCTAAGGACACCAATTTTTCAAGTGACTCTGAAACAGTGAATGTTATCTCTCCCAAGTCTTGAAGCTGGGAAATAAAAGTTCTTGATTTGCCAACATTTTCTTTTGATGCCTGAACAGACTCCATCACGTTGGCTTGAATATCTATTATATTGCTTTTAAGGTGCTTATTCTGCAGCAGCATCAATTCTTTTATCAGATTACAATGCTCTGTTCCTGCTTCACAGTTACTCAATGAGTTCATCAGGTCTTCAAACTGAAAGGTAATCTCTTTATTATGACTTTTCAGTTCATTGTTTTCAGCCACAATACGGGCGTTTTCTTTTTTCAGCTCCTCAAATTCTGATTGCAAGCGTCCATTTGATCGAAATATCATTTTTTCTTCCCTAATTAGCTGCAGCTACAGATTAAAATATTGAAGGTTTATCGTGCTTAAAAATATTTCAAGATGTTCCTGATGACTGCCGACAACTCCCTAAAGTCAGAGTGTATACAGGTCACAAATCGAGGAAACAGCCTGTTTGCCAATGCAACGGTGCCCTCTTCCAAATCAGGTAAAATCAAGATTACTCGCAAGCCATCAAAATAATCATTAAACCGGACAAGCTCACCAAGATCTGATTGTTTTTCGATCAGGAGAAGAGCCGTTGAATACTGATTGGTTGCTTTAAATTTTTTCAAAAAGCTTTCGAGAGAGGCACACCAGTCAAATTCTTCTGCACGAGCAGCCTTATCGACAACCGACAGTACCTGTTCAGTCATTTCCGAACCTGATGGTGCATACACAATCAGCTTTTGGTGCATCATACCTCCCTTTCAACAAACGAATGGATCTGATTGGGCTAGTATTGCAAAGCAAAAAAGTGGCCAACAAAGGTTAAAAATAATAAACATGCGATACTAGTTAGTTAAGAAGGTTATCTGAGAAGTGGTCCTCATATATGGACAAGTACGGGACGTGCACCGCCATGGACATGTGTTCGCAACCACGAACACATGCTTCCTGAAGAAAACAACAGGTGGTTAGAGAAATTTTCGCGAAATGTTATGCTTTTTTAGCATCTTATAGAGGCGTGTCCGACCAAGACCTGCTACTCGACTGGCTTCAGAGATGTTATTTTGAGCAAAACGCAGGAGATCGAGCAGGTATCGCCGTTCATGATCGGCAAGCACCGTGTCGGCAAATCTTTGATAAGAAAGGAATTTCTCGCGAGGCCCATTTTCGGCAGGCGGGACGATGCTGCCAGGATGTTCAACGGTTCTGCCGGCAACGGATTTTTTTGCCAGAAGCACACGGATTTTAGAGGGTAAATGATTTGCAAAAAGGACCGGCTCAAAACGTGCCTGGCTGATAGCTTCTTCTAAACTATTAATAAGTTCCCTTACATTACCACGCCAGCTGTACGCAAACAAGGCCTCCAAAAAATCATCCGCCATTGTTTTGGGCTCGATCTCATATCTGGCGCAAATCTTGTCGATATAATGCAGTGCCAAATCCTTAATGTCCGCCAGTCGTCCCCGCAATGGCGGAAGTTCTATAGTAATGCCTTTTAAACGATACAGAAGATCTTCTCGAAATCGCCCCTCCTCAACGCATTCCTCCAGATTCCTGTTTGTCGCCGCAATGAGTCGAAAATCACTGCGTTGTTCTTTTGTGCTGCCGACGGGCCTGAAGGTTTTCTCCTGCAGAACGCGGAGGAAGGTCTTTTGCAGCGACATTGGAAGTTCCCCGACTTCATCGAGAAACAAGGTGCCTCCATCTGCTTTTGCAATGAGCCCTGTCTGGCGTTGTTCCGCCCCGGTAAATGCCCCTTTTTCATAACCGAATAAGGCACTTTCAATAAGCGTCTCGGGAAGAGCCGCACAATCAACAACGACAAATGGTTCCTGGGTGCATATACAGTTTTCATGAATAGCCTTGGCAAACACTTCCTTGCCTGTTCCGGTTTCGCCCCAAATCAGTACATTTGTATTCGATGTCGCGGCTCTTGCCACCGCATTATAGCAATCTTTTATCTGTTTACTTTTACCGACTATTCTCTCGAGATTAAGCGCCACCGGCTGGGGTTGCGAATCAGAGAGGTTCTGTCGGTATTGATGGGTCCGGCTGAGGGAAAGCTGTACTTTCTTCTTAGAAAGAGGTTTCTGGATATAATCCCAGGCACCGTATTCAATGGCAAATTCTGCACCTTCCGGCGAACCTTCACCGGTTATGATGATAACCTCAGGATGATTCGGATGTTCACGTATCTCGGAAATTGCGGAAAGCCCGTTTCCATCGGGCAAGCGAACATCGAGAAAAACGATATCTATATTTTTTTCAGCAATTTGCTGCAATCCTTGATGCAGTCTTAGGGCATAATGTGCTTCATGCCCCATCTGGCTAACGATTGTTGAAATCAGTTGGCATATCATTTCATCATCATCGAGGATAAAGACTGATGCCATATTAATCTTCCTTTGCAGAGTGGTTCCGGTAATCCAACTTCAACTACGCATCCAAGGTCTTGCGAACAATAGCGGCAAGGTCCGAGTTAAGTATAGGTTTTGCTAAAAATTCTTTCACCCCGAGAGCAGAGGCCTCTTCTTTATTATCGAAATCAATGAATCCGGTACACAGAATGACAGGTATTTCAGACCGAATTGTAAGCACCTGTTTTGCCAACTCTATACCGGTCATAACCGGCATGGTCAAATCAGTGACAACCAAGTCAAACTCGTCTGGGTGGGCCTGGAAAGCCAGCAAAGCCTCACGTCCGTTTTCAAACGTCGTCACCTTGTAGCCGAGATCCCTAAGGGTTTTTTTCATTATTTGCAAAATGGCGACCTCGTCATCTACAAAAAGTATTCGTTCAGCCCCCCCCCGTAGAGGCACCTTCTGCCGCACTTTGGCGGTACTCTCTTCATTGGCAATTCTCGGAAAATAACAGTGTATCCTCGCTCCCTTACCGGGTTCGCTGTACACCTTGACATACCCACCGATATTCGTAATGATTCCATGGACAACAGACAATCCAAGTCCGGTCCCCTCCCCTTTCGGTTTTGTTGTAAAGTAAGGATCGAAGATTCTTTCCATTGTCAGTTTATCCATGCCATGACCTGTATCAGCCACCTCCAGTCGGATATAGCTTCCGGGATGCATTTCCAAGGTATTTAGCGAGATAGCGACTTTGGAAAGGCTCACCTGAAGTATGCCGCCCTTGTCTCGCATCGCATGATAGGCGTTGGTGCACAGGTTCATAATAATCTGATGGACCTGGGTCGGATCGGCAAAAATGCTGCCGCAGTCGTTTGGGATATTCCGTTTAATATCTACTGTTGTTGGAATCGAAGATCGTAACAGTTGCAATGCCTCTTTAATGATGAAATGCGGCTGGACTAATTGTTTTTCCTGGTCTGCCTGACGGCTGAACAACAGGATCTGTCGTACAAGCCCCTTGGCCCTTCTTGCCGCTTTAATCACCTGATTTTGCATCTGATAACTATCGCTTTCAGGTGGGAGAAGATCACGAACCAGTTCTGCATAGCCGAAAATGGATGAGAGTATGTTATTGAAGTCATGGGCAATGCCACCGGCTAACGTACCGATCGACTCCATTTTCTGAGTTTGCTGGAGGAGTTTTTCCAGTTCTTTCTTTTCCTCTTCAGCCTGTTTTCGTTCACTTATATCAATTATATTTACAATATGATATAGAGCCTCCCCTTGCTCATTTTTCACAGTGGTCAAATCATGGTAAGCCGGAAAGATAAAGCCGTTCTTACATATATGATCGCCTTCAAAGGTGACATGCCCTACTTCTTGACATTGTTGGAGATATTCCGGCAGCCGTTCGCGAAATGACGGGATAAACATGTCGAAAAAACTCATATCTGCGACTTCCTCTACCTTGTAACCGTGCATTTCGGCATAGGAGGGATTTATTAATTCAATTGTGTTGTTATCCAGATCTCCCAAGGCAATACCCCACTTGGCCGTTTGAAAAATGTGGCCCCATTTCAGCAGCTCTTCCTCGGCTTTCTTTCGTTCTGAAATGTCAATGAAGGTTCCCAACAGGCCAACGACTTCTTTCTGCTTGTTCCAAATGGGTGTTTTGACCGTTTGCACAATGCGCTTTTTGCCATCAATAGGGATGTATTCTTCTTCTATTGTATCAACGATTCCCGTCTCAATAATTCGCCTATCATCCCTTCTGTATTTATCAGCAAGGTCCTTAGGAAAATAATCATAGTCAGTTGTGCCGATGATCTGCTCCGCTTCAATCTTCAAATCCCTGGCGAAATTCTTATTGCAAGATATATATACGGAACTTTTGTCTTTATGAAAAATTCTCTGGGGAAGATTCTCAAGTAGATCCCGATACTTTTTTTCTGATTTCCTCAGGTTCTTCTGTAAAATGATATTACTGAGCCCTTCAACAACACGATTGCTGATTTCCTTAAACAGCATTTGTTCTTTTTTTGTCCAGATCCGGGCATAAGAACATTGATGCATTCCAAACATCCAAGGCTTTCCTGATTTTGGATGCACAGCTATCATCATCTGTGAAAGTACCGAAAATTTAGCGGCAACATCATTGACCTTATTTCCTGATACCGGATCATAAACTACAGGTGATCCTGAAGCGAGAGCTTCTCTGATCGTCTGTGCCGCTTCCGGCGTAATCGGCACTTCTTGGCCGGTATGAAATGCTCCTGGGTATTTCGGATTATTTTTTTCCGAAAGGACTCGAAATGTGGGGGAATCGGGATCGCAAGGATAGAACACCCATACCCTGTCACATTCAAAAAACGAAAAAACTGCGCTAATAGCATTTTCAATAATGTGATCCACATCCTTGGACTCATTCATAGCCTGACCGACAACATCAAGGCATGCAAGGAAATCTATCTCATTTATATTTATAATGTTTTTGGATAGAGAAGCAGTATTTGATTGCTCGTTCTCAACAACATTGCTGTTAAGTTCCTTGATTTTCTGCTCCAGGT
>CALZIH010000178.1 GCA_945787305.1 uncultured Desulfobulbaceae bacterium
ATCGTGGTGTCGCCGCTGCTGCAGTCCTTCTCGTTATCCCTGCCTATCTGTATCATTTTAAAGCCATTAAAAAAATTGTCGCGTTCGGTGAACTGCTTGCCATTACCGCAGTCATAATGGCCATTATCTTTGTCATGGTCGATACCGGCAGGCCGGATCGCTTCTGGCACGCCATACCTTTTTTAGGGTCCATCAACCTACCTCACTCCATCCTTGCCTGGGATATTGTGGTGCTCAACGGCTACCTGATCATTAACCTGATTGCCGTGAGCTATATTGCCTCCTCAACTTATTTTGGCAAGGAACCGAACAAACGATTTATCATGCCGTTGATCCTGCTCTCCATTCCCTGGGCAATCATGCTGCACAGTGTCACCGCTTTTGTCTTCAACGGTCTTGCCGCAAGGCCGTTCTGGAATGCCTCCATCCTGGCACCGAGATTTCTTGCCTCTGCATTTTGTGCCGGTCCCTCGCTGATGATCCTTATTTTCCAGGTGCTGCGCAAGGTAACCAAGTTTGAAATACGGGACGCAGCCATCTTCAAACTGGCCGAAATTATCTCTTATGCCATGGCAATAAATCTCTTCCTGCTGATTGCTGAGGTCTATAAAGAGTATTATTCCGATACCCTCCATTTTGCACCGATGATTTACCTCTTTCACGGACTGCATGGGCACAACAATCTGGTTCCCTGGATCTGGACGGCCATGGCCTTTAACGTCACCGGATTTATTCTTTTCCTGATGCCGAAAACCAGGAAGAATTTTATAACCCTCAACATCGGCTGTATCCTGCTCTTTATTGGTATCTGGATTGAAAAGGGAATGGGGTTGGTCATCCCTGGCTTTATTCCTGATCCTCTCGGCGAGATATATGAATATGGCCCTTCGCAAAAAGAAGTCTTTGTTGCCATTGGTATCTGGGCCTTCGGGGCCCTCTTTTACACCCTGATGGCGCGCGTTCTCATTGCCATTGACACCGGCCATTTGCGGTATCGTTCAGCCCCTCCCTTGGTTATCGACCATGAGGAAGGATTAGTAGCTAAGGATATTATGTCAAAAGGCGTACTTACGGTAACACCGGACGCCTCCATTGACGACATCCGAGCCATACTGGTCGGCAACCGTATTAGCGGCGTCCCTGTGGTTGACGCTGAAAACAAAGTCGTGGGAGTGGTTTCGGAAACGGATATGGTGTTCAGCTTCATGTACCAGGATGAGGAGCTCTTTGAAAAATTCAAATCCGTAATGGTCCCCCGAGAACGAAAGCGCGGTGGAAAACTCGGTAATACAGCAGCAGAAATCATGACATCCCCCGCCATTACAGCACGAGAAAACACGCCCATACTGGAACTCACTGAAATTATTACATCTAAAAAAATCAGCAGAGTAATCATTGTTGATGGTGAAGACCATCCGGTGGGTGTTGCTTCACAGATAGACATCGTCAAGGCGCAAAGTTGAACGAGAGCCAAAAATAATCTGTTTTTCGTTCTGCATAAAACAAGGGGCTGATGATGTATCAGCCCTTCTAGTGGTATCAAGGGCAAATCAGATTCAATGCCTCGGAATCATAAACCATTTTTCTCCCTCTTATACGACCTACCCTTCCTCCGTGCTCCAACTACTGTTATCAAGCAAAAAAAGTGTGGTTCCGGCCAGGCACAAAAAATTCGCAATCGTTTACATATCATTCATCATTCAAATTGCTCAGCGGCTAACATGTTGAAAAAAAAGATAAAGCAATTGAATTCTTGAATAATGCATAATCACAATAATTTTTATAGTGGCGTACAATGGACCGCGTACAGATTGTCAATACTGATATCACCCAATTAAAGGTCGATGCAATTGTTAATGCTGCAAATAACCGTCTCCTGGGTGGAGGGGGAGTTGATGGTGCGATACATCGAGTTGCCGGTCCGGAATTACTTGAGGAATGTAGAGGCTTAAACGGATGCCCGACCGGCAGCGCAAAAATAACAGGAGGGTATAAGCTTCCTGCAAAATTTGTGATCCATACGGTTGGCCCCCTATGGAAAGGTGGCGACAATAACGAAAAGTCCTTACTGGCATCATGTTATCGGGAGAGTCTGCAATGTGGTGTCGACAATGGTATAAAAACCATCGCTTTTCCTGCCATCAGTTGTGGAGCCTATGGTTTTCCTTTACATGAGGCCTGTTCTATAGCAATGCATGAGGTATGCGAGTTTCTGGAGAAGCATGATGAGATTACGACTGTCTACTTTTCCTGCTTCTCCAATGAAATAGAAAACGAACTTCGTATGGCATACACACAAAGGACAAAGAACAGAAAGGATTAAGCCGGGCAAGAAAAATCAGTACCCGATCCGATAGGCTTTGATAGTAGATTTCAACTTTCTCCTACACGTGCTGGAGACAGGTTTCGAATTGAATAGTTGATTACCATCAAAACTCAGCTAGACCTGCTCGGCGAGGGGACTGATTTTATTTTTCTATACCGGGGACAGAATAATTTTCACCACAGATAACTATTCAGGTGGTTTTATGGTTTTTATATAATGAGAAAAATTTAATCTGTCTCCCGGATTGGTGAAAAAAATTCAGTCCCCTACTTCGAACAATTCAGCTTTCAAGCTGAGTTTTGATGGTAATCACAATTGAATAAGAAAGGAGCATCACCATGGCCCGTTCAGCCCCTTACCCCGCACTCAGATTTACAGATTGGCAAGTCTGGCCCGGGTCATATAAAAATCCTCCGGCTGACGGCACATTCCGGTTCCCGCCGGCCACCGGGCTGCACATCACGCCGACTACGCCTATCGCCTCCATGGGCTCCTGTTTTGCCCGGGAAATCAGAAAGGTGCTGTTGGATGAAGGTTACAACTACATCACCGAAGAGACCGACAACCCGGCCTCCGTACATGCCAGCGCTGCCTGGGAAAGAACCTACAACACCTTCTCCATGCGGCAGATCTTTGAATACACTTTTGAAGAGTGGGCACCGGATCTACGTTGGTGGATTTCGCCCGAGACAAACAAGGTGCAGGATCCCTACCGACGAATCATGCTGTATGATTCTCTCGATCAGGCGGAAAGCGATTTCTCCCGCCATAAAGAATATTCCAGGCGGGCATTGGAACGTGCAGGAATTTTGATCCTGACCTTCGGCCTGACCGAAATCTGGGAAGACACGGTAGACGGTTCAGTGATCTGCCTGCCTTCCGGCCCCTACCCCAAAGAAGGCGGAGATATGGGCCGTTACAGGTTCCGGGTCAGCCGTTATAACGAAAATCTGGAAAACCTGGAACGGATTCATGCAATCATGGCAAAGCACATTCCGGACTGCAAGCTTATGGTGACGGTTTCTCCTGTTCACCTCTGGGCAACATTCCGCCAGGATCTTGATGTGATCAGCGCGAGTTGCAATTCAAAGTCCACCCTGCGTGCAGTTGTTGATGAATTCACAATGCGTCACGACAATGTTTTTTATTTTCCCTCCTTCGAGATGGCGACCATCTATCAGCCCATCCTCGGCAAATCCTGGCTCTCGCACGGCAAAGAAAATTTCCACGTCAACAAAAGAACCGTTCGCTTCATCATGGACCACTTTTTTTCGCTCTATGGTAAAGACAGCAACTGATTAAAACAGCGGGCTTTGTCTCCGCACACGCATAGCACATCCATGTTACCAAACAGTAACGCCGCTGTTATAATTACCGCTACCAGCAGGTAACGCTTTCGCCTGAAAACAAATTTAACCTCCCGGAATGTAAACCTATCATTTTCAGGTGTAAATATTGCTTGTATATTGCAGCATATCATAGAGTAACGTACTGAAAAATTAAGTAGATATGGAAAAATGCATAATACATCTTGGAGGATGACAGCATGTCTCAACTCATTGAAGAATTAAAAAAAGAACATAAGGCAATTGCTGAAATCCTTTCTGAAGTTAACAGGCTTGGCATTGGAACAGAAGAAGGTCAGGATATGCTGATGTCGGCAAAGAACAGCTTTCTTGCTCACCTTGCAAAGGAAGATGAACATGTATATCCGTTACTGAATAATGCAGCTGCTAATGACCCAGAACTCAAGCAGACGTTGGAAATATATGCAACAAATATGAAGGAGGTGTCGAAAGCAGCATTAGATTTTTTTGAAAAATATTCTAAAGGTGATTCCGGGCTTGAGTTTGCGAAAGACTACGGTTCACTTTATACAACATTGTCTCTCAGGATAGCCAAAGAAGAGGCCGCTATTTATAAGAAATTTGACGAATTGAACCTGTCAAACAATGGAAGTTAGCAATAAAATATGAAAGCAATGATAGTGACCTCGTAAAAAGTCCAAAACGCTGTTTGCACTGTATGGAGATACAAAGAGTTACAACCTTTCCGCCGTCGGTGGCGAGGCTTTTTACGACACCGAAAATGATGATACAACCTCAAAATCAATGAGTAAAGAAGACCGTGCGACCAGGCAACAGCTATATCTCCTGATTTACCAGGAATCAGGAATATTCTTTAGTATCAACTTGCCCCCCCAATTGTTGTGCTTGTCCCAGGCAACCTACCAACCATTTCCTGAAAACCGACACCTACTCCCTCTGCTCATGGAAAGCTATGCATGGTTTCATTAACATCCCCCAGAGTCCTTCTCTCCGTATTCCATTTGTCATCACAGTTCTTTTCGTTGTCTACATGATTACCGTTCTACCTTCGCAGGCCGATCCACACTGGTGCCAAGACGGAAACCGTGTAATGACGTTGTCTGGATCATAAAACCGATTCCAGTTAAAATGGAGCCCAGTTTCGACATCAAAATATTGGCCCGGAAATCTTAAGGCTGGATTTTATCATGGTCTGTCCCTGATTGATTCTGATTGATGAAAATAAGAAAAGGGACAGCATTAACTTCTCTGTCTCTTCAAAATTATAGTGATGAACCAGACTCAGCCATTCATTGAGCTAAGGGATTCTGATAACACTATAGCCCTGCTGCTGGTATCCGATGACGGAAATAAATCCGTTGCCTACCTGATCAATCTCAGGATAGACGGTCGCAGGGTCGACTCCCATTACCTTTAATGCATAGACGCAAACCTCAAGTTTGACGCCATCTTTTTTAAGCTGGCGAATCATCCCATGGAACTTGTCGATTTCAGCGTAGTCTGCCTCTTTGAATTTTGAACGGTCAGTAGAGATGAGCTTTACAGCTGTGCCATGGAAAACGATTGCCAACTCAGCCTTTTGCGGCAATCCTTTCACCGTTTCATCCTCATAAACATTTTTTACAGCCCAGAATATCAGGTTGGATGTTTTTGGTGAGCCCTGAGTGACGTCAAAGACAGCTTTGATGCTTTTCACGTCTTTAAGGGCATTGTCATATTCACCAGAAACAGCTGATGTGCTCAGGAGGGCGAATGAGAAGGCCAGCGCAAGGGCAGCAATAACATTTCTTAGTAATTTTGTTTTTACAGGTTTCATATTTGACCTCCTTTTCTAGTTCTGTAAGTAATGTAATATCGGAGGGGGGGGTGCAGCATTATGGCAAAATATGGGAGCGAAAGATTGTAGTAAATATACCAAACGCCAAATCAACTAACGTTCTCTCTCCGCCAACCTCCAATATCTCTCAAATCCAGAGGGTGCCTTGAGAAATTAGGATTTTCGTTCGAAGTCAAGGCATGCGAATATTTTTATCTCAGGCAGTATATTCCGAGGATAAAATATTAAGCATAAAGCAGAGATCCGGCGAAAATACAATTTTTCAAGGTAGCCCAGAAAAACTTGTACTCTGATAAGTCAACTTTAGACATGGAATTTTATAGGTCAAGGATGGTAATTGCTATGAATTGCACTCACACCAAGCATATTCTCAACTTTTTTTGTAGATAAATGGAGGGATAGTCTTTAGTTTCCGTTCGCTTGCCAATTGTTGAGCTTGCCATTGGCTCCCTCTTAGAAAAACCCCATTCCACAAAATAGGTAATTCTACCTATATGAAAAGTAATGTAGCTGTGATTCAATGAGTGCATACATCCTGGCTTAGCGTTGAAGTCCAGGTACTCATTTGCCGGATGAACTACATAATACATCAACTGCTGTTCAAGCCCAACCCGTTAGCCAATTACAAGCAAGGAACCTCATGAATAAAAAATACAATGTTGTCTATCAAGGCGCTATCAAAGAGGATTTTTTACTTGAAAACGTTTCGGAGGACTTTGAAAAAGCATTTAGTGTTTCAAAAGACCATGCTGATAAATTTT
>CALZIH010000179.1:0-6150 GCA_945787305.1 uncultured Desulfobulbaceae bacterium
GACCGAGGCCTGGACAACATGGCCAGGTTTATCGACCAGGATCGGCCCTATATGGGCGGATCAAACTTCATGGAGTAGAAAACCGGCAACCCCATACCCGATAATTTGCCGGCCCATTTCGATAACTCAGTATACCCCTCGCCTCCTCTCTGGACTGTCGCTCAAAAACCGAGAGCACAGGCCTGGAAGCACCTCACTTACGCCCTTTAAGCCAAGGTGATTTTCACCCCCTATGGAGACTGCCGACACACTTTCCCAAATCTGGCAGCACCTTGGCTGGCCGCTTTTGCGGTTACTTTTCTTTATCTCTCTTGGCCTCCTCTTTGCCAACTTTATTGAAGCGCTTCAGTGGACAAGAAAAATTGCCATTGTAGCGCAACCCTTAACAAAATTCGCCCACCTCTCTCCCCTGGTTGGAGCGTCTTTTTCCATGGCCTTTTTTTCCGGAGTTACTGCAAACACCATGTTGTCAGAAGGATTTGACAAACAGCAACTCACCAAGAAAGAACTTATTTTAGCCAACCTGTTTAACAGTCTACCCACCTATTTTCTGCATTTACCAACCACCTTTTTCATCACTGTTCCCCTCATCAAGGAAGCGGCATTCACATATATTGGACTTACCTTTGGCGCGGCCCTATTGAGGACCATGGCCATCAGCCTGGTCAGCCGTCTGCTCTTACCCAAAACAGACACCAAGGTACAAAAGCCGGAAAGCAATAACCAAAAGAACACCTTGCATACTGCCTGGCAACGAACCTGGAAACGATTCAAACGTCGCATCCGGAAAATTATACGCTTTACCGTACCGATCTATATCCTCTTCTACTTTTTGACCGGGGTTGGTGCATTTGAACATCTCGAGCAGTTTATGGCTCAACACCTTTCATTTTTATCCTGGCTTTCTCCCCAGGCAATGTCGATTATCGCGCTGCACGTGGCAGCCGAATTTACAGCCGGCCTTGCCGCTGCCGGCGCTTTACTTGCCGATGGAACAATGACCAATCACGAAATTATTCTTGCCCTGCTGGTTGGAAATATTCTCTCTTCACCCATACGAGCCTTTCGTCATCAATTCCCTTATTACGCCGGCATTTTCAAGCCCGGGCTTGCATTGCAACTCATCCTATACAGTCAAAGTTTTCGTCTGCTCAGTATTGTCACGGTGACGATTATCTATCTGGTATTTCTATAAAGAATTAACAATACGTCCGTTATTCCATATTTTTTGCTGATTACCATCAAAGCTCAGCTATTAAATAGAAATGCCAGTGCGGCCTTCGATGTAGGGGACTGAATTTTTTTCATCAATCCGGGAGACAGATTAACTATTTTCTATTTATATAAATATCATACAGCTGGTTGGATAGTTGTCTGAGGTGAAATAGTCCCCTCGCCAAGTAGGAACAGCTGAGCTTTGATGGTAATCACATTTTTTTTACCCATCTCTTATTTTTCATAGAAATTATCTATCAAATAAGTTAGTTATAAGATAACTTTTGAAAAAGTAGTCTCCTCCAGTTGTGCAATCCAGATACTTTGCATTCGGTAGCACAAGCAACAGAAGGGCATAGACTTCACAAGATGTGCGCGTTCCAACTGTGCACCTTGTGGCAAGTGGGTAATGTAATAACTAGCCAATGAAACAAGCAATCCCGTAGCTCACCAAGTACAGGACAAGGAGCGGAATATGGAGAGAAAAATACTCGTTGCCATCGATGGATCCGTTTATAGTTCCAACAGTCTGGACTACCTGATCCGTTTGTTTCAACATGATAGCGACATCGCCATTCACCTGCTTGCCATTGTCTCTTCTGCTGGCAGTGACCAGAACTGGATGTTCGATGTAGACCCCTTACGGAAACAATCTGCGGCTTCAGATCACAAAACTCGTGCCGCGTACAAATACCTGCAGGATGCCAAACAAAAACTTCTGCGAAACGGTTTTACCGAAGAACAGATTAGTCTTACGGCGGAAAGCAGCAGGGCAAATATACCCACCGCCATTCATCATGTCGCTAATCATGGCAAATTTGACGCCCTGCTGGTGGGGCGCAGAGGGATGGGGAAGGTGGGAGAAATGTTTTTTGGCAGTGTTTCTTCTTACCTGCTGGATACATGCCACGAGTTACCGCTCTGGATTATTGACGGTGAGGTCTCGTCAACCAAGTTCCTTCTCGCTGTTCATTCGGTTCCGGAATCTCTTTTGGCCGCCGACCATCTGGCCTTCATCATGCAGGCAGACCCTAAATCTGAAATCTATCTTTACCATTCCATCAAATTATTTGGGGCGAAAGCTACACCTCCTGAAGAAGATTTCTATCCGCAATGGGGCAAGGAGTGGTGTAAAGAACACCTTGATCTGGAGAACTACCTTTTTTATGCCCATGCCCAGATCCTTATGGAGGGCGGGGTTGGGAAAAAGCGCATAACCCAGCTCCCCATGCAACGTAATCTTGATGTCAGCCATGACCTTCTCCGTCAGGCGAAAAATCATCGTTGCGGAACCATTGTTATGGGCAGACGCGGTCGTGGCGTAGAAAAAGGCATGCTCGGCGGAGTGTCCGACAGAACCATGCAACGGGCGCAAGATGTGGCGGTCTGGCTTGTCGGTTGACAACACATCATTGCTGCAATGGTGTTATTAAAAGATATGCCGCCATATCAGCCCTAAGATATCGACCGGCAAATTCATTGATTTGCTTGCTGGTGATGGACGCAAAATCTGTACGAATGGTCAACGGCCACTGCAGCTGCTCCGGATGTCGACTTGAAAGGGCGAGTACCGACTCCAGCCAGTACCTGTTGGTCCGTTGAAGATCCTTGATCGAGGTTTTGATGGGCTCGACAACCCGTTGTAGCTCACTTGCCTCCACACCGTGCTGTACGAGATCATTGGCAATGAACGTTATCTTATCCCTCACCAGATCCGCCTGCAACGGGGCAATAGTCAACAGACAGCGCAACACCCCGAATCCACGATCCGCTCTACTGGAATAATTATAGGCAATCGGTGAATACACGGCTCCTAACTCCTCACGAATAGTCCGCCGCAGCCGGTCTTCAAGCACACTGGCCAGGACGCTGAGACGCCGAGTCCGAGAGATATCCCAGAAGTCATCTGTAGGCCAGCCTACCGCCACCACAGCCTTATCTACACTTGATGCGACCTCCAACACCTTGCGCTTGCCCATCGGAAATTGAACTCCCGCTCTTTTTCCCAACATATCAGAAATCCCGGCCTTCTCCCCGCCCAGATACCGACGAACCAATTCCACGACCTTTGCCGGTTCTACGTCACCGACCACAGAGATCTCAAGATCGGCCCGTTGCATTGCCTTGCCTATCCACTCCTCCACCTGCTCAAGACGGAGCTGCATAAACGTGTTTTTATCTGGAAACCCGTACCTTGGGTCCCCTCCGGCAAAGAATCGTTGGCCAGACAGTTGCATTGTCCCTTCCACTGAACTTTGCATAGCGCTATACATCTGGGCAAACTGCTTCATACTGCGAGAATAAGCCTCAGGCCGAAAAGCTGGATCGGCAAGGGTGGTGTGGACAAGCTGCAGCATCAACTCGAGCTCATTGCTAAGCCCCTTACCCGAAAAGAAAAAACTCTCGGGTCCAACTGAAAATTTCACCTTGGCGTTTCGCCCGGCCAGAGCTGCATCAAGTTGATCGCGTGTCAACCTCCCGACACCGCTCTCATGCACAACAGATTCTGCTAATTTGCCCAACCCCGGAACAGGTTCAGACAACTGTCCTTTTCCAAAATGTATGGCTAACAACACCTCCTGGTCTTTAAAATCCGTCTTCTTGACATTGATTCGCACCCCATTTGCAAGGATCGTGGTTGTGGCTGCGATATCCGAATGATCGACTACCTGCTCAATTGGTTCGGATTGCCGAAGCGGCTCCAGATATGGGAACTGTATTACTTTTGCATGTTGCCAAGATTCGACCTCAACTGCTGATGAGGTTGCCATAACCTGCCGAATCTCTTGCTCCGCCTCCCCTTCAACTTCATTCAGGTTTGCTGTACCTGCGACTTTGACAACTCGCCTGTTTTGCGCCCATATCCGTCGCAATGCATCCTCGACATCAGCCACGGTCATCTCTAGAAGCATTCCACCGTAGAGTTCTTTTTCCTGATCGGGAGCAAGTATCACCTCTTTTCTATTCAACTTAGAGATAATTTCCATTGCCAGCTTACTGCTGTTCCGGCTCTGAGCCGTCTGAACGTTCTCATCCAGATCAGCGTTGATTTCCCGTTTAACCCGTTCCAGCTCCGATGCGGTTATCCCTTGCTCCACCCCTTGCCGTAGAGTCTGCTCAAGAAGGGCAAGTCCTTGTTGCCACTTACTTGCATCCGTGCGAGCACTCAGACTAAAATAGCCAAAACGCCTGAGAAAAATACCCGCATATACCCGTGCTGTTACCAGAGGGCTGTCTTTGGCGTTGACCAGGTTTTTCAGACGGTTATCGAGTAAAGACGCGGCAACATAATTTTGGAGTTGAATTTTTTCCCATCCGGCGGTATCCGCCTGTGGTTCAATATTCCATAGGGTTGAAATACCGATATCGGTTACACCGAGGTCGGGTTCATATTTATAAAAAACATCCGTACCGGTTTCTTGGATCCGACCGTGATTAAAACAATCCACCTGCTCCTCTTCAGCGCGAAGGCTTGAGAAATATTGGGAAATACTTCGAGCGGCCTGGTCCGGGTCTGTATCACCAACCAACACCACCAGCATATTTTCCGGCCGATACCAGGTATCATAATAGGAACGCAGACGTTTGCTGTTTGCTGCCTTCAGGGTCTCTTCAGTACCAATAGGGTCTCGCTCGGCAATGCGTGTACCTGCAAATTCAAACTGTAAAAACCCCTTGGAGACCCTTGATGCAGCCGAATCTCTGGTTCGTTTTTCAGCCAGAATAATTCCTCGCTCCCTTTCCACTTCCTCTTCAAGCAGGAGAGCGCCCCGTGCATAGTCGGCAAGCACCAGGAGCCCTTCATTGAGAGTATCCGGATCACCGGAAGGGAGAAGTAATTTATATACAGTCTCGTCAAATGTTGTGTGGGCGTTGGTATCAGCCCCGAACCCCATGCCTATGGATTGAAAATATTCAACCAACTTGCCGGGAGGATAATGGGTGGTGCCGTTAAACAGCATATGTTCGAGATAATGGGCAAGCCCTCGCTGCTCATCGGTTTCATGGAGAGAGCCGGCTTGAATATTGAGATAGAGGGCAACCCTGCCTTTCGGCTCGCCATTCGATTTGATCACATAACGCAGTCCATTTTCCAAGGTGCCAAAGACAAGTGTGGGGTCGACCGGCAGATCGCTACGCTCATGCGGCCACCCCTTACTGATACAGGAGAGATCCTTCGCCTCATCGGATGTAGGTTGATGAAGACCACAACCTCCCAGGAACAGGTGCAGGAAAACACAAAGACCGGCTAAGAACGCCTTTTGTACCACGGACGGATAAAAATCTATTTTTTGCATTGAATAATACCTTTAATATTCCTCACGAAGGTTTATGATTCCACTGAAAAGGGTCTGACTGTCATGAAGAGTGGATCTATAGATAAGGCATGCCCTCTTTGTTCAAGCAGGTTGGATTGAACAGAGCTACTTCACCACATTGCGCGAAGGATACACATTACCATAAACAGCGATTGCCATCATGGATATTCACGGAAAAAATGCACTGGTACTGGGCGCATCAAGGGGTATAGGCCTGACGATTGCTCGAAAGCTTGCCGAAAAAGGCGTACGTCTCATTCTACCCTGGTATGACTGGCCCAAGGATGTCGAAGCGATGAAGGAAGATTTTTCATCATTGAATCAAGGACATATATTCACCGAAATCGACCTGCGCAAGGCCGAAGAAGTTCGGCAACTTAGCGAAATAATCTCAAGTGAAACCGGCGGGCTTGATATTTTGATCAACAACATTGAACGGGGCGGAATGCCGATCGTCCATGGCCCTTACACTCTTGAGATAAATGCAGACCAGTGGCAACGAGAAATGGAGACGACCCTGCACGCCAAATGGCTGGTCTTCAACACTTGCCTGCCCCTCTTGCAACGACAATCACAGGCCGCAGTGATCAATCTCTCCTCCATTGCGGCCATAACC
>CALZIH010000179.1:6175-12407 GCA_945787305.1 uncultured Desulfobulbaceae bacterium
CAGGGTGAATGAAATAATGCTCGGGATTATCGACACCAGACACGGCCCTGGCACACGCGGATGGGAAGCCCTTTCGGAACAGGAACGACAGCAGGTACTCGGACACACATTGACCGGCCGCACCGGTACCCCTGAAGAGGTAGCGGAAACAGTGCTCTTCCTCTTGGAAAAAGGGGATTTCATAACCGGGACAACCTTGCGCCTTGATGGAGGCTTTATCCTGGGCAACGAAGACGTTGCTCAAATGCCGCCTGGTATACTTGAAAGTAACCCTCAAGGATAAGCAGAATCAGATATCGCGTGCCCAGTCTGGAATACGGCGGAGAATATACTCGGATACCGCCTCTTTCTGGTCGTCCTGAGCTACCGGGCTTACTTCAGCCATCACCTCTTCGAAGTCAAACCAGCAGATTTCTTTATTTTCCTGATTATATACCGTCAGAATTCGGTGATCAGTCTGATGGATATCTTCTTCTTCTTGGATGGCCGCTACAATGCGTGCTGCCTCTTCATAGGGCAGAAATCGAATTTCTTCACTGCTCATGACCTGTCAACCTCTCACTTCCAAGATACAATCGTATTTGAATTCATATTGCGGGGAAACAAAACCCATAAAAAACGGGTACTCAATGCCGGGCAACAAAAAAGGCGAGAAGATAACTATCAACTCGCCTTAAACCCGATAAAGCAAAACGTTTACGATGGCTTTACAACTGCACCCGACCGGATACAACGAGTGCATGCATTGATACGAACAACGCGCCCACTGCCGGTCACCCTCCGGACCTTTTGCAGGTTAGGCAGCCAACGACGACGATTTTTATTGTGGGCATGACTGACATTATTCCCTGTTGCCGGTCCTTTACCGCAGATTTCACATATTCTTGCCATAATATATTCTCCTCAGAAAGGCTTTCTTTTCATGAATTTCATATTATTACCTATCTGCTCTCAAAATTGCAAGCCCTTTTCCCTCATCTACGATTTTTTACCGGCAATACCTCTGCCACCCTTACGGCGGCAGGCTGCGTTCATCTGTATCAGGAAGAATCGCTATGGCGAACCCATGAAAAACCGTATCTCCATCTACCTGTTTTCAGGATAACAAATACCGTGGAGCCGGTATTTTCTTATTTATCATTTCCATATATACAGCTAATCATGGGAGGACGATATGAAAACAAGTCATCATTTTACCTGTATTAAATCCGGACTGCCTTTAACCAACCCCGGCGTATGCCTCATGTGTAAACGCTCCTGCCGCTTTGCTGGAAGCCGTGGAAAACGTTACCAGAGTAACCGAGCGCGCAAGTCTACCCGTAAACCGCTTGTGCAATAAATCGGTTCTCGATCTGTCCCGGACAGGTTGCACAACCAAGGGTACCCGTACCACAGGTAAACATTGCCTCTATCCTCCTTGTAAACACTCATCAGTGGCACCACGACTTGTGCTTATCGTCCCCCCTTTCTTTCCTTGCGTCCCTGCTCCCCAAGGAGCAGGTATTTTTTACTCGATCTTTAAGCAACGCTTCGCTATTTCCTCGAATTCGCGCTGAAAATGCAGTAAATTCACTCCATGTTGACCAGTCTGCGCGGTAAACTCATTTTTATTTTCATCCTGCTCACTGTTTCAGTGGTCATTATCAGCAGCGGTTTTGCTCGATACAAGCAACGTCAATTTGCTCTCGATATGGCACAAGAGCGTGCCAAAGTCGATCTCCAGCTCCTGGACTCCGATATTCAATCCGTTTTCAGCTGGATCAATCGCGACCTGTTAATGCTTCGTGATCTTTCCAGCCTCCACAACATACTCAACGCCACATCAAGCGAGGAACACATAAATGGGCTTCATGAGTTCCAAGACGCCTTAATCTCTCTGGCAACACATCATAAAATTTTCCAACAGATACGACTGATCGATGCCGACGGCAATGAACTCATCCGGGTGGATTCCAAAGAAGATAAGGCCTGGTTGACACCACAGCACCTTTTGCAGAATAAATCGAACAGGTATTATTTTCGCCAGGCAATGCGTCATGAGGAGGATCGGATCTATATTTCACCAATGGACCTGAACATTGAACAGGGGAAAGTAGAACATCCCGTTGTACCGGTGATAAGATACGCGACGCCGATTATAGATGATCTCGGAAGAAAAAGAGGGATACTCATCCTCAATGTACTGGGCTCAACATTCCTTGACCTTTTACAGGAACGCCAGGAAAAAGTAAGCCCTGGTACGGCCTATTATCTCCTTAACCGTGACGGCTATTTCCTTTTTCACAGTGACCAGAAAAAACGATTCGGTTTTATGCTTAACAACGAGGAAAATTTTTTCAATGACGAGCCCGACCTGAAAAACCTCATCCTGGAGCAGAGCAAGGGAACCCGGATCAAGACCAGCGAAAGGACCTATCACCAAACCCTGTTTGCCTTCAAACGTATCAATCCTTCCCCCCTTGAGTCCACCGAATCACCGGACTACTGGGTCTTGCTGACTACGGTGGACAATGCCGAACTCTTGGTCGGCATGAACGAGCATATCCAGATCTTCATTCCTTTCACCCTCTTGCTCATCGTCCTCTGTATTGGTGCAGCCGTCCTGGTGGCTTGGAACTGCTCCAGACCTATTGTTTCCCTCGCATCCGCTGCAAAACAGATTCAGGATGGTGACCTTTCAGCCAGGGCACAGGTGTACACCTCCGACGACATGGGAAAGTTCGGCAATCTTTTCAACGAGATGGCGACAAAGCTGGAACAAACCATCAGCCAGTTACGGCTCTCTGAATCAAAATATCGGCAAATCTTTGAAAATTCCAGAGACTGTATTTTTGTTACCGATTTGCACTTCAACATTATCGATATCAACGATGCGGGAAATACCTTATTCGGCGTTGATGAACGAATCGGAACCGAACAACTCTTTCTCAAATTTTTCCGGACCACCGATGGCAGAAAGGACACGCCCTTCATCCAGGAAAAGATACAGGAAAAAGGATACATAAAGGATCATGAAACCTGGCTGCAGCGCATTGACGGTTCAACGCGCCACTGCATCCTGACCGCGACATCGAGATATGATGACATCGGCACTCCCCTGGGTTACGAAGGCATCCTCCGTGACATTACCAAAGAAAAACAGCGGCAACAGGCTGAACAAGAGTTCCACAAAAAACTACAGGAGGAGGTTATCCTTGCTGAGGAGCGAGAACGTCGACACATGGGTCAGGTCCTCCACGAGGAAATGGCCCAGAATCTGGCGTTGGTCAACCTGAAAATGCAGGAGGTCGAAAGAAAAACACTGGATTTACCCTCTAGTCAGCAGGTAACGATCAGAGAACACATGGGTGACATCAGAATGTTAATCAAACTGATGATTCGCCAGATCAGAACGATGATCTTCGACCTCTATCCGGTCATTCTTGACAATCAGGGCCTTGTTCCCGCCATGAACTGGTATGGTGATAACTTCACCCGCCGGACAGGCATTGAGGTGTCGGTCTATGGTATCCCTGGCTCGCTTGGCTTGTCGGAGTCACAAAAAATATATTTGTTCCGGTCATTTAAAGAACTATTACACAATGCCTGGAAGCATGCCGATGCTAAGGAAATCGTTGTAACGGTTAAAAAAAAGGATCGCCATGTACGACTTACAGTCGATGATGCGGGAAAAGGGTTTCAACCGGAAAAAATTGACACCAGAAAAATGGACCTCAAAGGTATAGGGCTGGTCAGTATCAGACAATGGATAACAGCCATCAACGGCACCATGTCTATTGAGTCTGAGCCCGGTAAAGGGGCCAGAATATCCATTGATATCCCACTGGAACAGCTTGAGGAACCTTCATGATTACAACGTTTCTTGCCGATGACCATCAAATGTTTCGTCAGGGCCTCCGGACGCTACTTGCCTCGACCACCGACATAGAGGTCGTGGGGGAAGCCAGCGACGGCCAGGAAAGCCTACGCAAACTGGAAAAACTGCAACCGGACGTGGCAGTTCTTGACATAGCCATGCCCGGCTTGACCGGAATTGAAGTAACCAAACGGCTGGCAAAAATTGCCCCCCAGACCCACACCCTGATTTTAACAATGCATGCCGACTGCTTTTATGCGGTCGAGGCACTCAAGGCCAATGCGCTTGGATTTATGCTCAAAGAAGAGAGTTTTGACATGCTCATTGACGCCATTCGAACAGTAGCGGAGGGAAATATGTTTGTCTCTCCGACTCTCGAGACCCCTGTATTAAAGGAATTTGTGGGCCTTGCCCGTCAGTCGGCTGACAGCGGCAGTAGCATCCTGACCGAACGGGAACGGGAAATTCTCCAGCTCGTTGTTGAAGGGTTGACCAATCTGGAAATTTCCGAAAAACTTTGCATCTCCGCCAGTACGGTGGATACGCACCGGAAAAACATAATGGCAAAGCTGGACATTCATTCCGTGGCAGGCCTTGTCAAATACGCGATCCGTCACAAAATAGTTACCTTATAGGCCCCAGGTTCCACGCCACAACGCAACAGACCGACACGACTCAATACAGCACCTTGTCGAGAAACGGCTCCCCAGGCGCTTCCTCCCCGCCCTGCTCATCGAGCCCCAGGCCAAGCATACGCAAGCTGTTTTCATCAAGACAGAGCCGTTTTTCATAAACGGATCGAATAGAGCTATCACCGGGTTTAACCAAACGAACAGATAAATACATGACTCGGTTGGCCATGGTATATGTACCCACAACCACCCCTTGCGCCCGTCGTTTTCCTTTGAGCTCGTAGAGGTCGCGGGAGAGCATAAACTCCCCCTCTTCCGGAGATATGACGACATCACCCCGTAGTTTTATCTCATGGACGGTAAAACCCTGACGGACAAATGCAGCGGCGATACTGTTTTGCAGGCTGCGACCAAAGCTTGTACTGTCCCCAAGGTTATCGTTATTAACAAGGGTCGTGACAAGAACCGGTTGTTGGGGTTGACGCGGCAAGAGAGGTGGGTACGAACGGTCAATCAATTCTTTCCCAATGTCTTGACCAAGGGATATCAGGTTGACTTCACCCCCTAAAACACTTTCGAGCCGGGTGCAGTTCAACCGACTGCAACCGGCAAATGAAGTGAGGAGAACAAAAGAGAAAAGGAGAACAAGAGTAAGCCGTTTCATGGGGATCAAAATCGCGAGCTGGTCAGTTCAAGTTCATCTGCGGGCGTAACCTGCTGATAATGCCAAAAATCAGGATCATCAATATAATATACATCAGACTTACGCATGAGATACAGGTTATCATCAACCATGGAGGTGGTAATAATCACTTCGTAATGCCCGCCATCCACCGTCGTTGTCAATAAAACGTCTGCAGCAGCGGCAGCGGCAATCGCAGCTATCTCAAAGGGGGCGTTGCGAAAAACCATAACACCGGCGGTCAGTACGGTCAATGTCCCCGGCCGGAACCACTGATAACTTTTTGCCTGATGATAGAGAACCTGTATTTTGTAATCGAGAATAAGACTGTCCGCCTCTTTTTCAGCTTGAGTCGGTACACCGAAATTAACCAGCTGGGTGGTGAGGAGGTCATTGAAGCCCTCGTCAAAGGGAAAGGTTTCACCCGGTCCGCAGTTGTCCGGCTGTCCACAGCTGTGCTTAACATAAACGGTTCGGTCCAGGTACCCCTGAGAAATGAGCTCGGTATTGACCTGGTTGGCCACATCGTTTGCCAAAAGATCCCAATGGTGGGCAGCCCGCATTTTTTGCTGCTCACTGTAGGGGTAACCTATTGGTTGCGGGGAACGAAGACAGCCGTTGAGGAGAAATAAACAGAGACAAAAAAAAATAAGTCCACGCATACCTGATCTGCCTTTAGGGTTAAGGGAGTACACGTTGCATGCACCCCCGTGAAGAAGACTCGTTGTCACGCTTGACAAGGCGCAACCTACTCTTGAGATATAATGTTATCGGCAGGCCAGTGAAGATACTATAGTTTTTTCTCACAACAGGCTGTTCAAACGTTGTTCCAATTCAGAGCCGGGTACAGCACCAACAACCTTGTCGACCACCTGAGCGTTTTGAAAAAAAATCAACGTCGGTACTCCACGAACCTGAAATTTTGCCGCAGTCGTCTGGTGCCGACTGGTATTCAACTTACAGATTAGAGCTCGACCTGCATATTGCCGAGCCATATTTTCAATCACAGGGGCAAGGCTCCTGCATGGCCCACAGGTGGGGGAATAAAAATCCACCAGTACG
>CALZIH010000180.1 GCA_945787305.1 uncultured Desulfobulbaceae bacterium
CGATGCCGCACGCAAACAGGGTCGACCTGTTGTGGCTGTTGCCCATGTCAACGAGTCCAGTCCTGCCCTTGAAGCCAAGGTTGAGCAGATCTGTTGGGTCAAGCTTGGCCAGCTGGGGAAGATAATCAAATATTTTAAAAAATTCGGGGTCCGGGAAACCGTTTTTGCCGGTACGATCACCAAGACCAGAATTTTTAAGGATATCTTGCCCGACCTCAAAGGGCTGACTCTATGGAACAAGATAGATACTCGCCAGGACGATGCCATATTACGGGCTGTTGCCGGCTCCCTTGAGCAGGAAGGTATCCAGGTGTTGGCGTCTACCATTTACCTGCAACATCTCCTGTTTCCCCGAGGTATACTTACCAAGAAAATTCCCACTGAGAAAGAGGTCGAAGACATCCGTTTTGGCTGGAAGATAGCGCGAGAAATAGGCAGGCTTGATATCGGGCAGTGCGTTGTTGTTCGTGAAAAAACCGTACTCGCTGTGGAGGCCATCGAGGGAACCGATGCGACCATAAAACGTGGCGGTTTGCTTGCCGGTAAAGGCGCTGTTGTTATAAAATTGAAAAAACCGGGCCAGGATTTTCGTTTTGATCTACCGGCAACCGGCACCCAAACCATTACTTCGTTGTCCGAAGTGCAAGGCGCAGTTCTTGCCGTGGAAGCCGGACAATCCCTGCTTTTTGACCCTGAGAAAATGATTGCTGCGGCCGATCAGGCAGGTATTTCTGTGGTCGGTGTTCAGGAAGAGGAAGATGGTCGCCTCGTCTGGTGAATTTTTTGTTTTCTTAAACGGTTACGCCGCCTCTGATTGGCTTTTTCTATTTGACTGGTGGAGAAACTGACTCCAGCCGGGAGGGGCATCATCAATCTCCGCTCCTATCTGTTTGCCGGATTCTGTCACCGATACCCATTTTGGTTTGATTAATAGGTTGTGATCAACCCCGTATCCTCTAATGACAACCTTGAGCTTGCCCATTTTGTCATAAAATTTGTCCGGAAGATGCTTAAAGCTGATGCCCAACCGGGAGATATCACAGACCAGACCGGAACAGGTCAATTCGCCGGCGGAAATTTCGGCAAATGTCCCTTCGTAGGGGATGAAACGCGGATGCTTTCTCTGTTCTTTATCAATGTTATCACCGGTAAAAAAATAACTTCGGGTCAGACGAAGGAGTAAACCTGCTATGTTCAGGCTTAAGGGCAGGAAGAGAAGACAAAAGACCGGGGTGATCCAGAGATAAAAAATAAAATCAGGATGATAAAGCATTATTCCCCTCCTTCTTTTTATAGTCTACCCCAAGAGATGGAAGCCCGTCCATCGTCGATAATTAAGGAAAAAAGGATGCTTTCCTCCAGAAAAAAGAACTGATAACGGTAAAAGATAAGGGCAGGAGGATAAGGATAAAAATAGGGAGTAGCCAGAGAAATATAATGAGATCAGGGTGGTAAAACATTGTGTCCTCCTTGGTTTTACAGGCTCTTCTTCTCGTCGAGAAGAGTCGATTATCGCCGATGGTTACGGAACACAAGCATACCCTTCTCCAATGATATACTTTGTCCTCGCTATCTAATTATACCATCAATATACACCTTCTGTATATGGGTAAGATTACGTAAATGTATATAGGTAGAAATACCTATATACATTTATTTTTTATAAGGTAATTGACAATTTTTATTTGCAGTATATCCATTGGTGAAGCAATTCAGTGCCTTATCACATCACCTCTGCGATCAAAAAAAAATCTGGATCCTTTGGTAGATGCTATTGGGATAAGAGGTATAGAGGCTGTAGGCTGTTAGGACTTTCTTATGATACCTCGTTTATTACAACGAAGATGTTAAGGGAAATTCGTGAAGATATTCCTTCATCTCAAAGGCTTTTGTTTGTATGTGTCTAAGGTTGCTCATTCCCAGACAGCCAAATGAATGGTCTTCAGCCAAAAAAACAGGGACGTTGAATTGCTCGGCTCGGTTGGCGGCAAAGCCCACTTAGTTTTTCGACCGTATTTCAATTTTATCCTCCAGGTACGCCTTGACTTCGCCGATGGGAACTTCTTTTCTATGGAAGATTCCTGCTGCCAGGGCTGCTTCTGCATCGGTTTCGGCGAACACTTCACGAAAATGCTCGGCTGAGCCGGCGCCACTTGAGGCAATGACCGGGATGTTCACTGCTGCACGAACCGCACTGATGAGTTCCAGGTCAAAACCGGAGTTGGTCCCGTCTTTGTCTATACAATTAAGGAGAATTTCCCCGGCCCCTAGCTCGGCGCATACCCTTGCCAGGGTCACCGCGTCAAGATCGCGACCTTCACGACCGCCTTTGATTGTGCACTGGTACCAGCAATATCCCTCACCCTTTGGTCCGGGGAAAGCCGTCTCAATAACCGGATGCCTCACCGCATCCGGAGCATCGACATACACCCGTCGTGGGTCAACCGATATGACAACTGCCTGGTTGCCATACACCCGGGCAATCTGTTCAATGGAACTCATACCTGTCGTCTTGCCGGTTTGCATAACATCTTCGACGATCAAGACCGCATCCGAGCCGATGGAGATTTTATCAGCCCCGGAACGGAAATATTCGGCGGCCACTTCAAGGGCCGAGTAATATTTGCCGTTACGGTCGGTAAAATCGCGAATACCTCCGCCAATGGTCAGCGGAACAAAGACGTTCTTTGATGTCTGCCGTAACACCTCAATCATCGGCATGTCTTCAAGGGGGAAGTCACGAAAGGCCGTGATGTTGAGAAAGGTGATTTCATCGGCGCCTTGCTGGTAGTACTCCTCAGCAAGTTGCACGGGTTTTCCTAGGTTACGCACATCACCTTTTTCACGGACATCATATTGGTCGCCTTTGGTCACGACCAGGTCACCCTGGTCGTTTGAGCGCACATCCAGACAGGCAATAATGCGTTTGGCAAGCTTCGTTGTCTGCGGGCACCCCTGCGGCTGGATAACCTGCCGACTGGATTCAAGAAAGTTTGCAAGTATTTGCAGACCGGTCTGGCCACTTTTTTCCGGATGAAATTGAGTGGCGACAACGTTGCCCTTTTGAATGGAGCTGACGAATTCACAACCGTAATCAGTGGTTGTCAGTACGGCATCGGCATCATCACAAACCACGTGAAAGGAGTGGACAAAATATAGCTTTTCATCACCGTTCAGGCCATGAAAGATGCGTGAGGGCTGCCTTGCTTTGTATCCGTTCCAGCCAATATGGGGAACAGACAACGAGGTGTCAAACCGCTGGACTCGTCCGGGCAGAAAGCCAAGGCCGGGAGTATCAGGTGCTTCTTCACTTTTTTCAAACAGCGCCTGCAGGGCGACACAGATACCGAAAAATGGACGGTCAGCCTGCAGGTAGGCGAGCAACGGTTCGACCAGCCCTTTGTCACGCAGGATGTGCATCATTGCCCCGAAATTACCGACACCGGGGAAAACGAGTCGTTCGGCCTTTAGAATATCTGCACCGGTTTCTACCAGCTCCACGGTTTCACCGAGCCGTTCCAGGGCATTGATGACCGAGCGAACATTGCCGGCACCATAATCAAGAAGAGTAATCATAGGGTATGCTCATATTTTATCTTGGACAGGAGAATGTAAAAGTGGCAATGTATCGTACTCGCAAGTCTGAAGGCAAGGGAAAAGAGTGTTTATCCTCAAGTTCACTGCGGGTTTTGTAACAGATTGCCTGAGGACTAAATATGTAAGAGAAATATTGTTGTACTCATTCAATACCTATATCCATTACCCCTGATTAAAAATTATGCAGGCAGTGCTTCTTGCGGCGGGACTCGGTACCCGTTTGCGACCCCATACTCTCATTCGGCCCAAACCCCTTTTTCCGGTGCTCAACCAACCACTGCTGCATCGATTACTTGATATGTTGTCTACCGTCGGCTGTACAAGGATTGTTGTGAATTGTCATCATTTAGCCGAGCAGATCGACAGCAGCCTTGAGAGCTATCCTGATATCCTTGTCCAGTTTGAGCCCAAAATCCTCGGTACGGGCGGAAGCCTGGCTCTTGCCTTGCAATCACTGGATGATGAACCGATCCTGGTCATGAACGGTGATATAGTGCATTCGATTGATGTGGCTGCCCTGTACAAAAAGCACTGCGAATCCGGTGATGGTGTTACCCTGGCCATGCATGACTACCCCCGCTTTAATACCGTAGCCGTGCAGGGCGACCGGGTTACCTCCTTTCGACCGGGATCCGATATGCCGCAATTGGCCTTCACCGGTATTCATGTGGTGGAGCCTGAAGTTATTAAGCGTATCCCGCTGGACACTTTTTTTCATATTATTGACCTGTATGATGAGCTGGCCGCAGAGGATCGGGTCGGCTTGCAGCGGGTTGCGCGTTGTATTGGCATTCGCGGAGGGCGATGAAGAGACGCCCCTTCTCCTGGGACTGCTCGATGCGCCCCGGCGTTTGGATACCGTTGAAGTAGCTACCAATAACGATGAGCAGACAGTGAAATCAATAAAGCCAAACGTCCTGCGAATTGAAAGCCAGAAGGAGCTCATCCTTGAGTGTGGCAAAGCCAAGATTTCATTGAGGGAGGATGGACGCGTGTTGATCCTTGGTGGCTACGTGCTCTCCCGTTCCAGGGGTGTAAACAAGATCAAGGGCGGGTCAGTGCAGGTGAACTAAGTCGCGAGGGGACTATCTGTCGCGGCTTAGTTCTCGTTGATTGAAATGACCAGGAATCTGCTTCAACCGGACTGTTCCCGTGCGAGCTGACCAAGCGCAGACAGGCGGCGTCATAGTCGTCGCGAAGCTGAACACTCATTGCCATGGCGAGTCTCCTTTGCCACGTCTTGAATCACACCCAACGCTGAAAGGGAATCCCCCGGGAGTCAGATTTTCATGCCGCTGGTATTACATCATTCCGGACTGCGGCTGTTTTGAGTGCTTAGTCTTGCGACGATCCATGTCGCGCTGTGCGGTTGGGGTGCTTGATGCTGTCTCCACATCGCGGCAGTATTGCGCTGATGGTCGGCTTTCGACACAAGCTTCTACAGGAGTCTTCCATGCAGGTAGGTGAGCTGGTCGCGATGAGCAGTAATAAATCGATCGAAAAGTACTGCAACCACAAGAGCGAAAAACACAATGACTGGAAATCACGTGTTGCGAACTATCTTGGCAAGCCCGGAGATCCGAGTGGTACCAGACTCTACAAGGAGCTCGAGGACCACAAGTCCGAGGCGGGTAGCCGATACGTCGCCAAGCGCCCTGGCTTAGCTTGGGACCTCGACGAGATTTCGGAGACGTCGTTTCCGATCCAGGCGCACCATCTGATTCCGAAGAAATTTCTTCCCCAGGAAAAAGTCACCGTATTTCTTGCGAAGAAGAAGAAGAGCAAGAATTACGTCCTCGCTCGCGATAACTATTACGATACGGACAACTTCAAGAACGGGTATTGCATGCCTTATTCCAGCCCGCTCGCTGAGTGGAGGAAAGCCCGTTCTCTCCCTAAGGCAGAACGCGACATGGTAAGGTTCTTTGTGTCGAACAGTGTGATGGAGTTCTCTGGCCGGCAGTTGCACCAGGGATCTCATCGCACCGAGGGCTTCGTTTATCCCGACCCTGAAGACGAGCAGGATGATATCGAGACACCCGGATACCTGGCTAAGGCGAGACTACTTCTCAAGAATGTGTGCACTGGCGTCGAAGGGCATCTACGGACCTGCAACCATTGCTGCGAAGGTAAGTCGGGCAAAATGACAAAGGTCCAACCGTTGGCAGCCGTTGTTCGACACGTGGATGGATGCTCGGCGATCATGATGGGCCTCATCAAGATGAACGTCATCTTTGTTTCGGAGGCAGCAAAGGAGTACGCAGAGCAAGAGGGGTTAATCAAGCCTCTCGAAAAGCTCACGAAGAAATCGCTCAAGTCCGCAATGAAATCGAAATAGGCAGTCGACCGGAATGACGCAGCGGCATATAGCGGAGGTGCTATGTACTATAAACTAGAAGTCGATTTCGCGAGGATGAGCGAATATATAAATCCGGTGGATACGATCGACGAGGACTTTCTCACTGGCGCGATGCTAGACCCTGATGAGATCGAGCTTCCGTACGAGTTTACGGTGCAACGTACGGACGATTCCTCACTCTATGACTACTACCCAGAAAATGACCTGATGAGTGATCGTCTTGTGACTGCTTTGCGTGGCGCGGGCGT